>DAOVEU010000177.1:0-5141 GCA_030668805.1 Desulfobacterales bacterium | reverse complement strand
CGAGATCGCTGACGCAGAAAAGCTTACCGGGCTGACGGAAGCAGGACGAAGAGCCCTGGAAAAACTGGTGGTTATCAAGCTAAACGGAGGCCTTGGGACCAGCATGGGCCTGTCCCGAACCAAGTCGCTCCTGGAGGTCAGGAATGGGCTGAGCTTTCTGGATATTATTTCCAGGCAGGTTCTGAGTTACAGGCACAAACATGGGGTCAGGCTTCCTGTTATTTTTATGAACAGTTTTAACACCGAAACCGACACCCTTGAAGCCCTCGCGCCTTATGACGACCTACCGGTCGAAGGCATCCCTCTGAGTTTCCTGCAGCATAAATTTCCGAAAGTGTTTCAAGACGGGCTAGTACCGGCCACGTGGCCCACGGATGCTGACCTGGAGTGGAATCCCCCGGGCCATGGTGACATTTATATGGCCCTGGTAACCTCAGGGATGCTTCAAAAGCTTTTGGATGCAGGCATTCGTTATGCCTTTATCGCAAATTCGGATAACCTGGGTGCGGTCATGGACGAGACCATCCTGGGGTATTTTGCTGAGAACAATTTTCCTTTCATGATGGAGGTAACGGATCGAACCGAGGCAGACAGCAAAGGAGGACATCTTGCGCGCCTTAAGAATGGTCGATTAACACTGCGGGAGATCGCTCAGTGCCCCGAAGATGAGGTGGAGGAGTTCCAGGACATCCATGTCTACAGGTATTTTAATACCAACACGATCTGGGTAAACCTGTTGGCATTGAAAGCGTTGCTTGATGCCCATCACAATGTGATCCACCTTCCAATGATCAGAAACCCCAAGACGGTTGATCCCAAGGATGATTCAACCCCTCATGTCTATCAACTGGAGACTGCGATGGGATCGGCCATTTCCATATTTGACGGGGCCACGGCTATTCGCGTGCCAAGAACGCGGTTCGTCCCTGTGAAGAAATGCCAGGACCTTCTTGCCCTCTGGTCCGACTGCTATGTGCTTACGGAGGACTACTATGTGATCCAAAATCCCAGAAGAAGACAGGACACACTGGTAATAAGGCTTGACAGCAAGTACTATAAAAAAATCGACCAGCTTAAGGCCCGCTTCCCACACGGGGCCCCATCTTTGCTTGACTGTGCATCCTTTGAAGTTCAAGGGGATGTGGTATTTGGAAAAGGTGTTGTACTCAGGGGCAAGGTGGTGATTGCCAATCGCTCTGACAGCCAGGTTGCCATTGCTGACGGAAACGTTATTGAAAAGGATCTGTCCTTCACGTAGAATGCAAAGGGAATCCCGGCAGCAAGGCAAGACAGCCCTGGCGAAGTTCCTTTGTTGCAGCGATAGTGCCACACATCTTCTCCCATCGTCTTTGGAGATCGAGATAGTGCTCAAACACATTGTACTGAGGTACTGCATCAGTTCTCATTAAGAGAATGTTATCAAGAAACTCCTTTGCAGATTTCTCGTCATCCGCTTGCTGTGCCAGCATGGCACACGCCCGTGAGATTTTGTCCTCCAGATCTTTGCCAAGAAAACCTCCTGGATAGGGCATCAATTCCTCGATAGAGACATAATCCATGTCTTCCATAAGGATTTGCTGGCTGAGCTTCGCCCTTTCATAGATAAAGCGGTATATATCCTGCCGTAGCCTTTTCCACAGGGGATGGAGTGGTGGAGGAGGATCATGCACGATGTACAATTGATTGTCAAAAAAGATAGAGAACCTGAAGATCCTGGCATTGATGACATAGTCCATGTCTTCGCCCCGTGGAATATGGACATCAAAAGGGATAGCAGCAAAAAGGGGGCGTGTGAGCACAAGGCATCCGCCAAGTACCAGGGAAGTTAACTTGATGCGGGGTTGTGTCTCCACAAGGCGACAAAGCGTCTCATTCAACAAACGTTCCAAATCCCAGAAGGCCTTCCATGGTTCGGGCTTTATGATCCTGCGGTAGGCCTTTTGCGGGTCAACGTAATAACCCCCGACACCAGCAACGATCTTCCCCCCTACGGTTTTTCCCAGATACTCCCTTGCCTTGTGCAGAAAAAGAGGATCATCAACATATTCGTCGTCATCGACAAAAACAACTTCTTCGGCACCCAGAATTTGCGCCATGATCAGCCCGGTATTTCTGATATTTGCATAGCCATCCACACACAGGAAATCAAGGGCATCCTGGTCACAAAAATCCCGGAAGATCTCTTGCACCCTTGCCACCAGCGTATTGGGGAAAACCAGGATCTTTATCCCGGTTTTCTCGGCTACATGTTCAACGATTCCCATCACCTTTTGGTTCATTTCAGCCTGACTTTCCGGGGAATCAGTACCAGTAATCACCAGTACCTGAAAGTCCTTTTCTTTGAGAATCTTCAAACTCGTCAATACCTTTTCAAGACACGACCCTTTGTGACCAAATTGTTCGTCAAAGGATCTCTGATTCATGGCTTGTGATTCCATGGGAGCCACTTTTGTCCAGTAAGAGGGTATGATAATTAATATGCTCATGGTAACAGTGTGCTCATGGTGACAGCCTCCAAAGTTGACATAGAGAAGTTTTGCCTCAAACCCTGGCCCAGACCAGGTTTAACAGCATATTACCTTAACAATAACTTGAGGCGCCAGGGCGGGCCGACGAGGCTTCGCGATGCTGGATGCTGGCTGCTGGATGCTGGATGCTGGATGCTGGATAGAAAAAAAGGAAAAACTTCCTTATTCAATCCAGTATCGAGCGACCAGTATCGAGTATCTGCCAGAGTTCACAAACAACGTACGCCACAAAACTTGACTCATTTGTTAAGTTTTCGGCTTATGAAGACGCCTAGTGGATCAATTTACAATTGTTATTAATTTCAATCACCTTTCTCTTAAGCGCCAGGGCAAAGGGATCCCCTTTTTTTGCACTCTCCCGAAGCCTTATCATCAAATCATAATAGAAACGCCAGGCCTTTATCTGTTTGGCTACCCTGGTCTTAGTCTCTCGATAATATCGGTCTTGAGAAAATGCTATCTTACTTAACCGTTTTAGCCCCTCTTTTTGGTAGATAATGTCTTCCCTGTTTCTTCCCCCTCTCCCTGCCACAGATAAGACAAAACGTGTGAGGGCTAACAGCCCCGGGAAAGGCTGAATAAATGAGGCAGTAAAAAAGTTAAGACTCTTCTTCACATCTTCAAAACCCCATCCCTTAATTTCACAAAGCGCTCGGGCTAAGAAAGAAAAATTCCATATTCTCTCCAGGTCATATATCTTCTTATAAGGCTCTGCAATCTTGATCGACTCGGCAGCAAATGACTCTTTTTCGTGAATCATGTGCAGCCCTGGGAAATAAAGGTATCTAAGGAGGTTACCATTGTATTCGTCAAAAAGAACTGACAGGAGAAAAGCCTGGTCCTCGGCCCGGTGAACATGGGCGTCTACAAAAGGGGCATACCGTTCCAGCGCCTCTATCAAGAACCCGGTGGTGCCGCCAGTGACAAACGTGCGCATGTACGGATATTCATTGAGTATCTTTAGCGCCCTCCACTGAACCTCGGGAGGAAATGCCTCCCCCCGGGTAATCAGGGACTGCACAAGCCCTTGATAGAACACGCCGGCTTCCCCTTCGGGAATACTCTCAGGGACATCAGGAATGGAAATGTCAGGAAGGAATAGATCATCTTTGTCAATCAATTCATCCCGATTGGTCAGGCTTCCCGCAAAACAACCCATATATATGTTGCGTTCGTTCTGGTCCCGTGCAAGGCCACCCAGGGTCTGGAGCGTAAAGGATTCCAGCCAGCACGACCCGGTTTCTCGGTAAAATCGCTCGGCTGGAAAGCTTTGGTCTGTGTCGATCTTTATCACGGCTTTGACGCGGGGATTCATGAATTTGGCCAACGACCCAAAGGCCTTGAGAAAATTGTAATGCATGCCGTAGTATCCCTCGAGACCAAAAAAAGAGAGATAGCCTTCTATTTCCTTGTCTGGTATTTCCGGAAAATAGCGTTTAGCAGCAGGCGTCAGGACATCATTGATAAGATGCTTAACATCGGTCTGGCTGTAAAGGTACGGCTCCACAATTTTGAGTTCTGAAAGGATGCCGCTCTTGACGGCAGCAGTATATTGGCATTTCAGCACTTCTCTGGCAGCAGCGCCAAGGTTTACCTGCCCATGAGTCGGACTTATGGAAATATATAGAGGAACTTTGTCTCCCTCTCTTATATGATCCTTCCATGCAGCTTTCTCTATCTCAATCTCTGAGTGGAATGTCTCCTCCAGCTTTCTCAAGCAGAAAATAAACTCGCTGGCATGCAGGGCATCCTCGGTCGTCGCCATCTCCATAGGGTGGTCAAAGTACCAGTCAACTGGCAGTCCTATGACTGACTTAACGCTCTTTTCCGCCCATCCTGTAAGTCCCTCCGGAATAAGCGATTCACTTCTTGGTGGTGTGACCAGCACATTCGTAGTAAAGATGACTTCCTCTATAGGGTTAGCCATAAAATTTTCATTACTTGCGATCAATCTTAGCCGATTCTGCTTCTGAATATCCTTTACTATCTGCCCCGCATCAAACCGGGACAGAGTCTTGGCAGCCAGGGGGTTGAATATCTCCAATCTGGCCGCTTTCAGCCGATCCGGGTCTCCGGCTCGGATCGCATCTCGTAATACTTTCACCAGAGCAGCATCCGACTCGATCCGTTTTACGATTTCTTCCTGGATGATTTCATAGAATTTCAGATAGGTCTCTTTTTGCTCGCCATAAACCGCATCTGGCACACTCAAGTAGTCCCAGGCCCTTTGAAACAAAGGGTGCTTTTTTCCACAAAGGCATATCAACACAGCAGCATTGATTTTGACTAACTCGCCAGAAGGTGCTTCAAATTGCTGTGTCAGGTCGATCCTGTCTATAGCGTCCTTGTGGCCCAAAAAAGCAGACCAAAACCTGGCGATCAGTTCTTTCAAATCAGTATCCAACATAGTATACTTTGGCATCCTTCATTTTCGCCACAAAGTAGTTTACACCTATTGACCAGTGTTCAGGTTTCAGTGTTCAGGTTTGCGGCTTACGCCTTGAGAACAGTACAGGTCTTGCTTTTTCAGTTTCTGACACCTGACACCTGGTGCCTGGTTTCAGTGTTCAGGTTTGGGGTTTCAGGTTTCAGTGTTCAGGTTTCAGGTTTCAG
>DAOVEU010000274.1:0-3821 GCA_030668805.1 Desulfobacterales bacterium | reverse complement strand
CCCGGTCTGGGCCAGGGTGTCAGGATTGAGAAACTTAAAGAGCTGTACTGTTTTCAAGGCGTAAGCCGCAAACCTGAACACTGACACCTGGCTATTGAACTCAATAACCGACAATCTTGATTTACACCCAGTTAAGGGTTTTTAATTTTAGGCACTTTAGCTCAGTCAAATCGGTTTCCTATGCGTATAAGTCCTGATGCCATTGTGATCTACCAGTGGGGGCCCATTTCCCTGAATGCAACGATCCTGTTTACCTGGTGCGTGATGGCGCTCATGGTCCTCGGCTCCTGGCTGGTAACCCGAAGGCTCTCGATAGAGACCAGGCTGTCTCGATGGCAGAACCTTATGGAAGTTCTGGTGACCGGTATGAGAGATGAGATCCGCGAGATCAGTGGCCAGGTTCCGGGCCGATACTTGCCTTTTGTGGGTACGCTCTTTCTATTCATTGCGGTGTCAAATCTTTTGAGCATCGTTCCTGGCTATGAGCCCCCCACGGGTTCTCTCTCAACCACAGCAGCACTGGCTGGATGTGTGTTTGTGGCGGTTCCCCTATATGGCATTGCCGAGAACGGTCTCTCCTACTTCGGGCAGTATATCAAGCCTTCGGTGTTCATGTTGCCGTTCAATATCATGGGAGAGTTATCGCGCACCCTGGCACTGGCCGTTCGACTTTTTGGAAACGTCATGAGCGGCACTATGATCGTTGCCATTCTCCTTGCCATTGCACCTCTTATCTTTCCCATTGTCATGCAGGCGCTGGGACTCTTGACCGGATTGATACAGGCATATATCTTTGCAATCCTGGCCATGGTATATATCGCTGCCGCGGCTCGCGTGCGGCACCAGGAAGGACAAGCCAAACAGCAACGTGAGAAAGGAGACATGTCAGATGGATAACATTGGTCTCATTGGTACGATATCCGTAATTGCCTCGGGACTGACCATGGCCATAGGTTCGATCGCTCCCGCACTGGGAGAGGCGCGGGCATTGGCCCAGGCGTTGAGCTCTATTGCTCAACAGCCGGATGAAGCCAATACCATCACACGAACCCTCTTTGTGGGTTTGGCCATGGTGGAGTCTACCGCCATTTACTGCTTTGTGGTGGCCATGATTCTGATTTTTGCCAACCCCTTCTGGGAGCACGTGGTATCTAAGGCCGGAGGATGATCCGTGCTCATTGATTGGTTTACAGTGGCCGCCCAGGTCATCAATTTCCTGGTGCTTGTCTACCTGCTCAAGCGTTTTCTTTATGGTCCAATTATCAAGGCCATAGACAAGCGAGAGAAAAGGATCGCTTTCCGCCTGGAAGAGGGCCAGAAGAAGAAGGAGGAAGCTGAGCGGGAGGTGGAACGCTATCTGAAAAAAAACAGGGACCTTGATAACCGGCGTGAAGCCTTGCTATCCGAGATCAAGGGAGAAGCGGACGCTCGCCGAAAAGAGCTTGTGAACGAGGCACGCAACGAGGTTGAGGCGATCAGGACTAACTGGTACGAGGCGATCCAGCGGGAGAAAGATGCCTTCCTTCAGGACCTTCGCCAGCGTGCTGGCAAGCAGACTTGCGCCATTGCCCGCCGGATCCTCAGGGACCTGGCAAATGTGGATCTGGAACATCACATCATCCGTGTGTTCATCGAACGTCTCCGGAATCTGGGCGAGGAGGAACTGGGCGCTCTCAACGAATCCATTCTGAAATCAGGACGAAGAATCAACCTGCGGAGCACTTTTGAAATCCCGCAGGAAATGGCCCGGCAAATTGCGGAAGTCTTGCAGAACCACGGGGCCGATCCTGTTGATTTGCAGCTTGAGATTTCATCGGACGTTATATGTGGCATTGAATTGAACGTCCATGGACGCAAGATTGTGTGGAGCCTGGAGGACTATCTGGAGACCCTGGAAGAAGCGTTGGCCGAAGCGCTTGAGGGAAAGAGAATTGAATCAACGGATTGAGAAATTGGGGGATTGAGGGTCCGCAGATTACGCAGATTACATGGATTACATGGAATTGTTGGCATCCTTCATTCCTCGGTTTACACTTTTCAAGAATGCGGGCGCCAAGAGATAAATTCTTTTGTTCGTACTTTTTGGTTTCAGGTGTCAGGTGTCAGGAGCAAGAAACGCAAGATCTGAAACCTGAACACTGAAACCAGGCACCAGGTGTCAGGTGTCAGGTGTCAGGTGTCAGAAACTGAAAACGCAAGACCTGTACTGTTCTCAAGGCGTAAGCCGCAAACCTGAACACTGAACACTGAAACCTGAACACTGGTTAATAGGTGTAAACTACTTTGTGGCGAAAATGAAGGATGCCGAATTGTTCTTTAATAATCTGCGAGAATCGGTGAAATCTGTGGATGGGATTGAGGAATTAGGGAATGGAAGAAAATGCAGTACTGAAAACCTTTCTGGATGATACGTTCACGGCTTTTGATGGCGTGTTGGAGGGCTACAGGGCTGAGCTGAAGGGCCGGGAGGTCGGCACGATAAACTATATTGGCCAAGGGATCGCACGATTAGAAGGATTGCCTGGCGTTAAATCGGAGGAGCTTGTCCGCTTTCCCGGAGACGTGTTTGGAATGGTTTTCAACGTGGATCCTTCGGAGGTAGGAGTCATTCTGCTGGGCGAGAGCCAAATGCTGAAGGCTGGCACCGAGGCACGACGAACGGGACGGGTCCTGGACGTGCCGGTGGGTGACGCGCTGATTGGCCGGGTTTTGGACCCCATGGGGCGTCCCCTGGACGACCTTGGCCCGGTGCGCACTTCAGAGCGACGTCCTGTCGAACGGGAAGCGCCTGAAATCATGGATCGCGATCCTGTCACCGTCCCCCTTCAGACAGGGCTCAAGGTGGTGGACGCCTTGATTCCCATTGGCAGGGGCCAGCGAGAGCTCATCCTTGGCGACCGGCAAACCGGCAAGACCGCTATCGCGCTGGATACAATGATCAACCAGCGAGATAAAGATGTACTTTGTGTCTATTGTGCTATCGGGCAGCGAAGCTCGTCTGTGGCAAAGCTCATCGAGGACCTCCGGAGGTACGGTGCCATGGGCTACTGTATCGTCATGGTAGCTGAGGGAGAAAATCCCCCTGGCTTGCAGTTCATTGCGCCATACGCAGCGACCACCATGGCAGAGTATTTTATGGAACAGGGACGGGACGTATTGATCGTGTATGACGATCTGACGCGCCATGCCCAGGCATATCGGGAGCTTTCACTCCTGCTGCGTCGCCCTCCCGGCAGGGAAGCTTTTCCGGGCGACATATTCTATATCCATTCCCGACTCCTTGAGCGGGCCACCCATCTCCGAGAAGAACTGGGGGGTGGCTCTTTGAGCGCCATGCCGATCGTGGAGACAGAGGCTCAAAACATATCGGCATATATTCCAACAAATATCATCTCCATCACTGATGGTCAGATCTATCTTGCCCCGGATCTATTTCAAAAAGGGGTGCTCCCGGCCGTGGACGTTGGCAAATCCGTGTCCAGGGTGGGTGGAAAAACACAACTTGCCGCATATCGCACCGTTGCCGGCGATTTGCGCCTTTCCTACTCGCAGTTTGAGGAACTGGAGACATTCTCGCGTTTTGGGACGCGTCTCGATGAGGAAACGCGCAAAACGCTGGACCGTGGCCGCCGCGTCCGAGAGATTCTTAAACAGCCACAATATCAACCCATGTCGGTTCCCGATCAGATTGCCGTTCTTCTAACTGTGACAGAGGGCGTCTTTGATCAGCTTCCACCGGATCAGATCGCGGGGGCCGAGCAGGTGGTACGCAAGGCTGTCACCAAAGAGCTGCCCGATCTTTGCACACGAATCCAATCCGG
>DAOVEU010000131.1:0-5961 GCA_030668805.1 Desulfobacterales bacterium | reverse complement strand
GGGACAAAGTCCGGAAGAACGAAGGACAAATTCGCCCTGTGCGGCCTTACCCCTGTTGTCGGCAAGCACATTGAGGCACCACTGATCGGCGAATGTCTCGGTGCTATTGAGTGCAGGTTGAAGTCTAATCCGATTGCCGGAGACCACAGCATCATGGTGGGGGAGGTGCTTGCGGTATGGGCTAAGCCGGGGGTTTTTGAGGAACGGCTCAGAGTTGAAAAAGAGGAGGCTCAAACGCTGCATCACCTGGGAGGCAAGGACTTCTGCGTGCCAGGAAAAATCGTCACGATTTAGGGGGGAGTGGAACGTGAGGTCACGGGGTCTACGTTCTTGACAGAAACGGGGAGGAGGAACACAGGATGTCCCTCCTCTTCGTCCCTCTTCCTGGGGATTGAAGCTGGCCTGGTGGAGACTCTTTTAGAGGAACATCAAGCTGTGGAAGTTTGGAAACGCCCTTTAGTTTTCCAGTTTCTAAGTAATCCTTTTAGAGCCGGTTCATGATGGCGAGAAAGTTGAGGATGGAGGAATTGAGCGTTGTAGAATTTCCAAAGACATTCAAACTCAAAACTGCAAAACTAAGGGGCGTCCCCTTTCTTTCTATCACAAGACGGAAACTCATTTCTGGGTTGAGTCCGGTCCATAAGTAATTCAATAACACGGCATAGACAGGAATCCGGAATCCGAGTGAAACGGGGGGGGCGTGGTCAAATGGGGGTCATTCTTCTGAGCAAGATTGGGCTCACAATAAGATGGAGAGAAGCAAACAAAGAGATTGTGGGAGACAAAAAGAGACGAAATATACGTTTTGAGAGCGAGCGCGACAAACAAAGAAAGCGGAAAATATGAACATGTCTGATGACGATTTTGAAAAATTAAGGCGCGAATTAGTCTTCGAGCAAGTTTCCAAGGCGATAAGGGAAAACCCAAAGAATTGGGCAAGCAAACTTGAAGAATTGGGTTTTGAATGGGTGGATGATGAATCTGACGAAGAGGAGGTTGAGGAGAATCTAGCTAAGCCGGAGAATGTTAACCAGGAGCTTCTTGTAGCATATTTTAAAGGGTCTGCAAAGCTTTCAGATCAAGTGCTGGATACATATCTGGCTGAGAAAGAGTCAGCCACTCCGAATTATCCACTTATCAGAAAGTATTTTAAGAAAGGCAATGAACATTTAAGAAGACTGCTCATATTCGGGGTAGAAAGGAA
Source organism: Desulfobacterales bacterium (assembly GCA_030668805.1). Classification (GTDB taxonomy): domain Bacteria; phylum Desulfobacterota; class Desulfobacteria; order Desulfobacterales. Next base: position 4,757 of record DAOVEU010000131.1, on the reverse strand, counting down.
ACCGACTGATATAGATCTCCTTAATGATCTTGGCTTCTTTCATGAGTTTAGAAATATTCTGGGCGACCTGATTCAGTTTTATTTGAAGGCATGTATGGAAGAGCATGACATGAGTAATTTTGAAGAATTGGTCCTGAGTTTCTACTATGATACTGTGCCTGATGGTTTTGATGCGTTATACGAATTGGAGCAACACATTGCACCCGGCTCTGACAAAGCACAAATTGTTCAGAAGGTAAGGCAGGAACAGGAATCGGAACCGGAATCTGTTAGGTTTTGACCTTATGGGCTCAGCCCTTGACATTGGACAAGATATTGGACTTTGAAAGAAATAGAGGAATATGAAACCATGATATTCAAAAAACTAACGAATGTTTTCCAGCTAATCGCAAGTAATTTGACAGAAAACCAAGTACCGTACACTTTGATCGGGGCCCTGGCTTTGGGGCGGATAGAAAAATATGTTAAAAACGTATTTGCTGTTACCAATAAACCCGGGTCGTTTGGATTATGAATAAGCATAAAAACATGGAGCAATCCCGAAAAGTAGAACAATCGATGATTGTTGAAATGATCAATGCCTCATGGGAATTGGCTGAGAGGATAGGAAAACATCCGCTTAAAAGCGGTTGCAACTGTATTTCCTGTGTTAACAAGAGAAAACACCTTTTGAAAAGACCAGAACAGGAATGGAAGTTTAGCCTTTAGGCGATTTACGCCTCAACATCGCCAAAATAGCACGTCACAACTGTGCCCCGATCCTCAACTCAGTTGACAGTCGGCACTTGGTAGAAAGGGGAGAAATAAGGATTACGATTTTCTCTTGACAATGGCAGGTGCTTCGGTATAAAGAAAAGTGTCACAAAAGGTTGAGGAGAAAGAATGCACGGTTATGTAACAAACCAACTGGTAAGCAGGAACTGGTATTGGTGGTGGAGGAGCCTTGAAGGAGTTTACCCACCGCCTGGGAGGTAACCGGGAATTCCGGTAGAAATCTAAGCCGTGGGTAAACTTCTTGCCCACGGTTTTTTTGTTTCAGAGCCGTGGGTCTGCAAAGTGCCGGCGGCTTTTTTTATCCGTTTTGGCCAGAGTGGTGAAGTGAGCTAAAGTTGAAGAGCTGAAGTCGGTTTTGTAAGAATTGGTCTTATTCCTTTAACTTTAGGCACTTTAGATCACTTTAGGTCACTTTAGGTCACTTTGGGCATTCCATTCTTGACAGTGGATGCCTCGTTTGGTCAATTTGAAGAAGTTATTTTGATTCCATTCCTTAAAGGGAGGCTTGTGGTGATCTACCCGAGCAAAGAAGAATTTTTTCGGCTGGCACGCCGGTGCAATGTCATTCCTGTTTTCAAGGAGATGAAAGCAGACACAGAAACACCCATCAGCCTCTTCAAGAAAGTGGCTCAGGGGCCGGAGTCTTTTCTTTTAGAAAGCGTAGAAGGTGGCGAGCGCTGGGGCCGATACAGTTTCATCGGCCATCGTCCTCGGCTGGTGATAAGGGTGTGGGGTGAGGAGATCGAAGTCAGCGGCGGCAACCATCAGTGCACTCAATTTAAGGCTCAGCCATTTGCTTACCTTAAAGGTCTGATGGGGACCTTTCGCGCCGCGGCTGTGACCGGATTGCCCCGATTTTTCGGCGGTCTTGTGGGCTACCTCAGCTACGACATGGTGCGCTTTTTCGAACACCTGCCAGATCCCAAGCCAGACGATGTGGGTATGCCGGATGCCACTTTCATGATGCCGGAACAGGTGATTATCTATGACAACCTTGCCCAAACTATCAAAGTGGTGGTCAATTGCTGCGTGCCGGATTATGATAACCATACTGATGCCTATGATCAGGCAATAGAGCAGATTGCGGGGACCGAAAAACTGCTCCATGTCGCCATGACATCTCAACCGAGACCAAGAGGCATCCAGCAAGATGTGGCTCTGACAGCCAATATGGATCGGAGACGATTCGAAGACATAATCAGCCGGGCTAAGCAATACATCGAACAGGGCGAGGCCATCCAGGTGGTGTTAAGCCAGCGTTTTCATACAGACCTGCATGTTGAGCCTTTTGAGATTTACCGGGCCCTCAGACGGGTGAACCCATCTCCCTATATGTACTACCTGCAATTCAACGACGAAATCGTCATCGGCGCCTCTCCCGAGGTTCTGGTCCGTCTGGAAGACGGCCGTGTGGCGTTGCGTCCCATAGCCGGTACCCGGCCACGAGGTAAAGATGCGGAGGAGGATCGGCGTTTGGAGGAGGAGCTGCGTGCTGATCCCAAGGAACGGGCAGAGCATGTCATGCTGGTGGACCTGGGTCGAAATGATGTGGGCCGTGTGGCCGCTGTCGGCACGGTTGAGGTTAAGGACCTGATGGTGGTGGAGCGGTACTCCCATGTGATGCATCTGGTCTCCCATGTGGAAGGAGATCTGGCACCCGGTCTGGACATGTTTGATGTCCTGCGTGCCAGTTTCCCGGCTGGCACGGTTTCCGGGGCTCCCAAGGTGCGAGCTATGGAAATCATCGACGAGCTGGAGCCCACGCGACGAGGCCTTTATGCGGGTGCAGTCGGTTACTTCGGTTTCTCCGGCAATATGGACTTTTGTATCACCATCCGCACGCTGCTCGTGCGGGGTGGCTATGTCTACCTTCAGGTGGGTGCCGGAATCGTCGCTGATTCGGACCCAGCCAGAGAGTACGAGGAGACGGTGAACAAAGGTAAGGCCCTGGTCAAGGCCTTGCAAATGGCTAATAGCGGATTGGTGTAGTTTGATGTCACGGGAATTCTGCAACTTGTTGACATTATAGCCCTTTATTGGCTTGCCTGCGATCCCGAGAAAGGAATGATGGAATATTGGAATGGTGTAGAAGACAAAAAGAGCAATCCGCCTGATGCGGACTTAAACCCAATATTCCATTATTCCCTGGCCCAGACCGGGTTTTTACATGGTACCGCTTATTATTCTCATGTCGCGCCAGGGCGGGCCATCATTCCACTATTCCAGTTGTGAGCGGAGCGAACTAGGTTGGAGGCATTGAGAATTGATTCTGATGATCGATAACTACGACTCGTTTACGTATAATCTCGTTCAGTACCTGGGAGTACTTGGTGCTGATGTGGAAGTGCGACGTAATGATCAAGTTAGCCTGGAGGAAATCGAGGCCATGGCGCCGGAACGACTGGTTATCTCGCCGGGGCCTGGCGTCCCACAGTCGGCGGGAATCATTGTCCCCATGATCGAGCGCTTCTATCAGCGGGTGCCTATCCTTGGTGTCTGCTTGGGTCACCAGGCTGTTGGTGTTTCTTTTGGTGGCCGGGTCGTGCGCTCTGCCCGGCTCATGCACGGAAAGGTTTCCAGGATTTATCACGACGGCCGAGGTATTTTTCGGGATGTGCCCGATCCGTTTACTGCCACCCGTTACCACTCTTTGGCTGTTGAAAGTGAAAGTCTCCCCTCCTGTCTGGAAATCTCGGCAAAAGCCGAGGACGGCGAGATTATGGGGCTGAGACACCGGGATTACCCTGTACATGGGATACAGTTTCACCCGGAATCCATTCTCACTCAGGAGGGCATGCGTATTCTGGAAAATTTTCTTACGCTCTAGTGTTTGTTGTGTCTATAAACACGACAAACCCGACAAACACAATAGGAGGAAATCATGTTGAAGCAAGCTATCCGGAAAGTGGTTGACCGCTCGAACCTAAGCGAAGAAGAGATGGAAGCTGCTATGGACGTGATCATGAGCGGCCAGGCCACTCCGGCCCAGATCGGCTCCTTCATAACCGCCCTTCGTCTCAAAGGAGAAACCATTGAGGAAATCACAGCGGCCGCCCGCGTCATGCGGCGAAAGGCGACTCGTATCCAGGTCGATAACGCCCTGATAAACATCAATCGGGAGGAAATCAATCTGGACATGAAAACAATCGTTGATACCTGTGGGACCGGCGGCGATGCCACTAACACGTTCAATGTTTCCACCACCACAGCCTTTGTGGTGGCCGGTTGTGGCCTGCGGGTCGCCAAGCACGGCAATCGTTCTGTCTCCAGCCTTTGCGGCAGCGCCGACGTCATTGAAAAATTGGGAGTGAATTTGGATGTTCCCTCTGCTGTGGTTGAGAAATGTCTCAACCAGGTGGGCATCGGCTTTCTCTATGCCCCGGCTCTGCACGGTGCCATGAAGTATGCTATTGGACCCCGTCGGGAGATCGGCATCCGCACCATTTTCAACATCCTCGGTCCCCTCACGAATCCGGCGGGCGCAAACGTTCAGGTGCTTGGCGTCTACAAAAAGGAGCTTACGCCGGTTCTGGCCGAGGTTTTGAATAAGCTGGGCACGCGCAGTGCCTTCGTGGTCTATGGTGAGGGTAGTCTTGATGAAATCAGCATTACCGGCGAAACCCAGGTGAGCGAGTTGAAGGACGGCAAAGTCGCCACCTATACCATTAAACCAGAGGACTTTGGCCTGGCTTGTGCCAACCTGGATGATATTCGAGGTGGTGACGTTCGGGAAAATGCCAACATTGTCCTCAGCGTGCTCCAGGGTAAGCCGGGAGCCCGGAGAGACATGGTGCTGCTCAATGCTGCCGCTGCCCTCGTAGCAGCAGGACGAGCTACAGATTTTCAAGATGGTATCACCCAGGCCGCTGAGGCCATTGATACCGGGCGTGCCATGGAAAAGCTAGAGGGGATGAAGGCAATCACCAATGAATACAGGAAGTCCTAGGCTAGGACCAGCCGGAACCAAAAAGAAGTGCCTAAAG
>DAOVEU010000013.1:0-12663 GCA_030668805.1 Desulfobacterales bacterium | reverse complement strand
ACCTTACCGGTCGTGCATACAGGGCACACCATCGCCAGGTCTTCTTCAAAAGCTGCAATTCGCTCTTCTATGAGATCGTCGGTTCTAATCGTCTCATGCGCTTCCGAAACGATGTCCGTTTCATATTCGGTCTCGACCGTAGAGTGTGCTTCTGTCTGATCTGCTCTTGTCTCAGGCTTCTCCACCTCTGTTGTATCTGCCGAAAGATCTGTTTCTTGTTCTACGGGTTCTGAGACGGGCAAGGGCATTTCATGGTCAGAAGGCACGTCTTCCAATGCTGTATCTCCGGAAACCGTTTCCTCATGCAAATCGGGCTCTTCAGAACCGGGTTCAGGCGATATGCCTTGCGCTGTTTCTTCAGAGACCGCGGGTTCCTCGTAAGGGCCTTCAGTTTCAACAGAAGGTGGAAGGTCTGTCGGCCTATCTCCCGGTTTCGGTCCTGTCGCTTTTTCGGATCCTTCCGGTTCTTGAGTTCCGACGTCTTCGCCCAAATCTCCAGCAATTCCCGGAGACCTCTCTCCCTTGGGAAAGAGTTCTTTGACCTCAAACTGGCTTAATTCTCCGCTCGCCGACACGATTCTGGGTTCGGATCGAGAAACAGGGACGGCTTGCGACCTTGTTTCGGCTTTTCGACGGCGGTAGATGTCCGATAGTTTCAGCCTCTTTTTCCGGGTGGGTTGCTGCTGGTGTATCTCGGGTGTTGGTGCCATTTCTGGCCGGGGTTTTTCTCTTGACGGGGCGACTCCTTGCATCTGTAAAGTTTGGTCAAATTGATTGATCGCGGATTCCGGGTCTTTACGCCCGGATAGTACCTCATCCATCGTTTGAACAAGGTAAGCAAGAAGATTCATACCGGGCATTCCCGGGAAGGCCTGGTCGAGCAATTTGGCCATGCTAATGGCAGGTTTTTTGGCGAAAAAGCTGCCATCAGCGTCAATTTCAAAGTACTCCTTCTGAACCATGTCTTGCAGTGCTGTTTTCACATCTTCGTGCGAATCAAGGCCCAATTCTGCCAGGTCGTTGTGGAATGTTTCGTCTGTATAACGTTCGGGTAGGTTGGATGAAAACCCTTTGATTTCACTTTCACGTTCTGCAAGTAGAACCAGACATGATATGGTTGCCAAATTCAATGGGAGTGCGCCAATCCCCTTGCTGGTCCCGACTAACCGTTCCATATGCTGAGCCAACGTGGTATCAAAGTGTTCCCTGACCTCGTGAGGCGCAAGTCTCTCTTGTCCGGCATCTTTCTCCATGCGATGTTGCCCTTTTTTCAGTTTGCCAGTTCAAAAAGCTAACGGCTGAAAGTGGACGCCATATCCACACCATATCATAGTGATACAGGTCGTGATATTCCCCCACGCCTATCTCTGAAACTTGCAAATAATATGCCTATGTTAGCGGCCTGTGATCTGAGAATCGATTTAGAAGGAGACAGGGAGTTTGCCGAGTTGATGGGTCCGAGCCCTGCGGTGGGTAGCCCCATAAGCGCTAAGTTGTTTTGTAAACATTCACAGGTTACATTTATGCCGTACAGGGTTGTTTTGAAAGATGAACGTCGAACATCGAACATCGAACGTCCAACATCGAATTAAAAAGATGAACGTCCAACCTTGAATGACTATTTCTTTTTCTTTTCAGCCGTTTTGATACTCGTAACAAAAATCTTAATTAATTCTTCTGTTTCCTCTAAAATATCATTTAGTAGTTCAGGTTTTTTAATTAATGGTACCTTCTGAATAAGTTTTAACCATCTTTGGGTCTCCCTAAGTTCTTTTAATGAAATTCTTGCCCTTGTTTTTGTCTTTCATTCAACATTCGATGTTGGACGTTCGATGTTCATTCGTCCTTTGGGGACTCCGCTGCCTGGGCTTCACCATGGTTTGGATAAAGTGAAGTTCCCGATCTTAACAATTGGCCCGCAACATGGTTGCCTGTTCGGGTATTTGGCAACTCTTCAACAATCTTTATGATTCGCACCGAAAACTCAAGCAGCCTTTCTTCAAGATCATACCTTTGCTTCGTCATCTTTTTCCTCAATCACCATTCGCTGTTCAACATTGGTTTTTTTATTCATCATTCGATGTTGGACGTTCGATGTTCGATGTTCATCTTTTTCAGTAAACCTTCCACAGTCCTTCCGGCGCAAAAAATAACTTAGCGCTTATGGTGGGTAGCCCTTGGCATATTTTGTGCTATTTTACAAAAATAGTCTGTTCTTTTCACACGGGGTGAGCTCCCCGTATCAGTCTTTCCCCAGGAGGTTCCAATGGCCGCTGTCATATCCCTCAAGGGCATCAATCAAGCAATATTCAACCTCAATTATGAGAATGAGAAAACCTTAAAGTACGGGCTAGTTCACGCCATAAGTCGCCTTTATGAAGATGAAAGCTCAGTTGAATCGATCCAAGGCATTGATAGGGAAGAGCTCGTCAAGGTGCTTTGGGATACAGGCGACGATCCTGCGATAATCAAGAGTAAGCGGAAAAACCTGAGCAGCATCAAATCCTCTGTCAATGCCGACTTAAAAAAACTTTACAAGGATGGAAAAAATCCTGAAGGAATAAGCATCGGGCGGAACAACATATTTGTGATGGACGATGAGGCGAAAGACAAGCTCCTTAAGGGGTTGAGCGTTGCTGAATCCGTTAACCTGGAAAAAATAGCGGAATCCCTAAGTGTTATTAAAGAGGTGTTGTCAAGCCCGGAGGCTTTGGCCGATGCACAGAGTTCTGATGGCCCAACCATGTTGGAAGAGTTGCGCAGCACCATACAGGGCTTATCAGAGAAGCTTGGTTTGAAGGGCAAAGAAGATGGTCTGTTGGCTCAGGCTTCAGAAGACGGACAAGGCCTCGAGGGCGTCGAAGATGATGCTGACTTAGCTGACGAGGCTGAGGTTGTCGAGGAGTTGGTGACAGATGAGGCAGAGCCTGAAGAGGTGGAGGAGATCGAAGAGGTCGATGATGTTGAAGTCGTAGAAGAACTTGAAGGGGCTGAAGCCGAAGAGGACCTTGAAGAAAGTGAAGTCGTAGAAGGCCTTGAAGAGATCGAGATCGAAGAAGAAGAGACTGAGGTCGAAGATGATGCCGAAATAGTCGATGAAGCCGAGGTTGTTGAGGAGGTTGCCCCTGAAGAAGAGGAAGAGATTGAAGAGCTCGACGTAGATGAGGTCGAGGAAGACCTTGAAGTGGTTGAGGCCAAAGACGGTGCTGAAATAGTTGACGAGGTCGTTGAGGAGGAAGTGGGGGTAAAGGAGACAGAACCGGAAGAGGTTGAAGAGGTCGATGACGACGAGGTTATAGAAGACCTTGAAGAAGAGGAGGCAGACCCTGAAGAGGCGGAGGAACTCGAAGAGGTCGATGATGTTGGAGTCGTAGAAGAGCTTGAAGAGGCTGATGCCGAGGAAGACCTCGAAGAGGTTGAGGTGGTGGAGGGCACCGGGCAAGAAGGACCCACCCTCGGACACCTGGAAGACGACTATTCAGAGGATACCGGTCAAGAGGAGGATAACGTACAGCAGGATAGACTTTTGGCCGAGGAATTCCATAGTTATCTGGGTGATACGGACAGGTTCTACAATCAGTATCTTCTGATTCCTGGGGGAGTGTATATCGTAGGCAGCAAGGAGCCCAAGAAGGATGAACAGCCACAGCATACGGTGCACCTGAAACCTTTTTATATGGGTAGATTCCCTGTTGCAAACGCGCTTTTTGAAATCTTTATTGACAAAACCGGATATAGGACAACCGCAGAAAAACTTGGGTACAGCACAGTTTACTACGGGCGTTTTCGGGATATGGTAGATGAAAAGACCGGTTTGGTTAGATCTACCTGTCATGCCGCCATTGGTTGCAAAGCAATACACGGAGCGTGCTGGTATCAGCCGGAAGGGCCGGGTAGTACAATACATAATAAAAAAAATCACCCTGTGGTTCATGTCAGCGTGGAAGATGCCATGGCTTTTGCAGCCTGGACCGGCAAAAGGCTGCCTACTGAAAATGAGTGGGAGGCCGCTGCACGGGATGCCAATGGTCATGCTTTACCTTGGGGAAATGACTGGAAAAGTGGCTCTTGTAACATTGAGGAGAGCGCGATAGCGGACACAACACCCGTGGACAAATACACAGAGTTCGCAAGTGATCTTGGGATCATTGACGCAATAGGCAATGTGTTGGAATGGACCATGGATACTTGTGAACCACCTTCTCACGTAAAAAATAGCTCTACGTACCATATCGTCAAGGGGGGAAGCTGGATATCAGGCAATGACATACGGTTATCCAGCCGTTTCAAATGGAACGCCGAGTCACCCTCCAACATCCTCGGATTTAGATCCATGGCGATTTGAGATTTGAATAATTCACTCCCACCTTAGCTTCAACCGCTTTCTCCGTGCTGCTCATTGTGGAAGTGGTTCCGTACTTTCCCATCAAGAAGATAATCACCAGGCAGAGCAACGGTATAAACAATTGCCCCTTGAGTATCGTGTAGACGGCAAAAACTTCCAAGAAAAGCCGAAAGAGAGGAAATGGCAATCCTGCAACGCTATGAAAGAGATTGCTTCGCTTCGCTCGCAATGACACCAACCCAAGCTTACTGAGAAGTTGGGTTTGATGCTGCCAAGAACCAGAAAGAGGCGGTTTTCTATGACAGCGATACCAACGGGGATGCGAGAAGGTGAGCTGTTGGGGTTGCAATCGGGTGACATTGATTGGTATAATTGTGGGCAGTATAAAACATTACCTAGACACTTACGGCCACTTGATGAAGACCGTAAACCGTAAGGCTGTAAGCCGGTTAGGGGAAGCTGTTGGAATGCCCAGACTTATTGAGAAGTTACCGGCTGTTTTGGGAAACTCGAACTCTAATGGTAGCAAAATGGTGGCAGAGCAGGGCAGGGGACTTGTGATTCGTAAGTATTTGAAATGTTTGGTACGCCTGGCAGGATTCGAACCTGCGACCTACGGATTAGAAGTCCGTTGCTCTGTCCAACTGAGCTACAGGCGCTTGTTTGATTAAGAAAAAAATAGCACAGAATCTGAGACTTGTCCATATCAAAAGGTGGAACAAACTACATGATTTCCCGAAGTCCGGCAGTGTTTACTGGTGACTGAAGATCTTCATCCCCATGATCTCCTGAAAAAGGGCCACATGAACCGTGTGGTCGATTTGGCGATCGAACAAGGACTTGATCCTGTCTTCTCTGGGGCCAACCGTTCTTTATATCTTGATAAAGGAGTGGGTCTCTGATATCTTTACCAATAATTAGGGAATTCGTGACAGTTCACCGCAGAGTTCGCAGAGAACGCAGAGAAAATATGAATTTGAAAAAATATTTTGTTTTCATACTCAGCGATCTCCGCGTTCTCAGCGGTAAATAGAATGTCGTGAACGGCTACGGGAATTGATAAACAGCCATTGATGAAAAAAGAGAAAAATAAAAGCGGAGCTGAGAAAGAAGTTCCAAAGGGGGGCTACTCGCCTGTCGATCCGCCGCAGGCGAACCGGTCCTCAATGGATTCCGCTCTTGTCAAATTCGACCCGCTCCAGCGATATTTGCAAGAAGTCGGCCAGTACGAACTTCTTTCGAGGGAAGAAGAGAAGGAGCTTGCCATCCGGGTCAGGGAACATGGAGATCCAGAGGCAGCCTACAGGATGATTACTTCCAACCTGAGACTTGTGATAAAAATTGCCATGGAGTTCCAGCGGGTCTGGATGCAAAACCTGCTTGACCTGATCCAGGAAGGCAATATTGGCCTTATGCAAGCTGTGCAGAAGTTTGACCCTTATAAGGGGGTTAAGTTCTCATATTATGCCTCCTTTTGGATCAAGGCATATATCCTAAAATTCATTATGGACAATTGGCGATTGGTCAAGATCGGAACGACCCAGGCCCAACGGAAACTCTTCTTCAGGCTGAAAAAAGAAAAACAGAGACTTGTATCCGAGGGCTTTGATCCCAAACCAAAACTCCTTTCTGAAAGGCTTGGGGTCTCCGAACAGGAGGTCACGGATATGGATCAACGCCTCGACAGATGGGAAGTATCGCTGGATGCGCCGATCAAGGAAGGCTCGGACAACGAGCGGATCGAATTCATTGCTGCGCAGGCAGCGTCTGCCGAGACCCAGGTGGCCAAGAAAGAAATGGAGGCTATTATCCGCGAAAAGCTTGGATCATTTAAGAAGCAGTTAAGTGAGCGAGAACTCTATATCCTTGAAAAACGTATATTTTCTGACACACCCGCAACCCTTCGAGAGATAGGTGAGGGTTATGGTATTACAAGGGAGCGTGTGCGGCAGATTGAAAACAGCATGATCAAGAAGATGAGGACACACTTCCAACGCGAGATACCCGATTTTGAATCATTCGTCGGGGAACTGGGTACAGATGGTTGATTGGTTGAGTAGAGATACTTATGAAATTGTTTAAGATACTCATACCTGTTGGCATGATATTCCACCTGGCCGCTTGTGCTGTACCTCAAAGGATTCCACCTGCTGACGTGGCATCTCCGGAAGTCAAGCCCAAAGATACCGGGGGTTACTATTACTACACCGAGTCACACCTGATGAGGAGACGTGGGAAACTCGACGAGGCTGTGAGGTTACTAAAAGAAGCGGTGGTGAGAGATGAAGATTCCATTTTTCTAAAGAATGAATTGGTAAAGCTCTATCTTCATCAGAACGACTATAAGGCAGCCTCGGGAGTTACACAGGATATTATCCAAAAGCATCCCGACCATCTTCCCTCGCTAATCATGTTGGGAGGCATTTATGCGGCCCTGAATCAGCATGCTGAGGCAATTGATGCCTATAAGAAGGCCCTGGCACTTGATCCGAAGTCTGAGAATATCCATTTCCTGTTAGGCTCGGAGTATACCAAGATCAAGCAACCGGATAAAGCGATGAAGCTCTATCAGGACCTGATCCAGATCAATCCTGCATCATTTGGCGGGCATTTTTACCTGGGAACCCTTTATGCCGTCATGAAGCATTACGATAAGGCCGAGGCCGCGTTACTGAAAGCAATTGAACTGAAGCCAAAGTATGAGCGGGCCTTTTTTGAACTTATCAGTATTTACGAAGCTACTGGCAAACACGAAAAGGTTATCCAGACCTACAACAAGATTCTGGCCAGCAATCCGGAGAACCTCAGAGCAGCCATTGGGCTTGGCCATTCCTACTTACAGATGGGTCGATCCGATGAGGCCGAGGGTATATTCGAAGAGCTAAAGCTTCGGAGCAAATCCGATCCGCGGGTTATCAGACAGATTGCCTTGATATACCTGGATGAGAAAAGATACGAGGAGGCCTCGGACACCTTGCAGGTACTTTTGAGAGATGATCCAGACAACCCGGATCTCCATTACTTTCTAGGGATGGCATTTGAGGGACTTAAGAAGACAGACAAGGCAATCGCATCCTTTGAAAGGGTTCCTGAAACATCATCCTATCATCGGAGCGCTGTCGTTCATCTCGGGTTTCTGTACAAGGAAGGAGGTGAGACCGAAAAGGCAATCCGTGTGATGAATGAAGCAATTGAGAAGGAGCCAGACGACCCTGAGCTCTATCTATTCCTGGGTGCCCTGTATGAAGAGATGGAATCATATGATAAAGCGGTGGTAACCCTCAAGAAGGGGTTAGAGCTTGAACCTGACAGCGTAAGACTTCGTTTTCGACTCGGTGTGGTTTATGACAAGGCCGATGACAAAAAGGGCTGTATAGAAGAAATGAAGGCTGTCATTAATGTAGACCCAACCCACGCCGAGGCATTGAACTATCTGGGCTATACGTATGCGGAGCTTGGCAGAAATCTTGATGAGGCTGAAGACTTGATCAAAAGGGCCATGAAACAGAAGCCAAACGACGGCTACATCGTGGACAGCTTAGGATGGGTCTATTACAAGAAAGGGCTTTATGAAAGGGCTATTAAGTTCCTCGAGGAAGCGGTCAGCCTGGCCCCCGAGGATGCCACCATTCTGGAACACCTGGGCGATGCCTATATGAAGGCAAACAATCCAAAGAAGGGCTTGCAATACTACAAGAAGTCCCTGGAAAAGAAAGGAGAAGATACAAAGGCGCTTGAAGAGAAGATACAATGTGTTGAAAAACAACTGGACCAGGATGCGTAGACCTTGAACAAAATTGAACGTTCTGCAAAGGCCTTTATTCTTGCGGCCCTGGTTTTTCCATTATGCCTTCTATGCCTTCATGGATGTGTCCGAAGACCCAAAGCCTTTCCGACTGAACCGGGTCCGGATGTCAGCCGTATTTTAGAGTCTCTCAAGGAGTGTAGGAATGAGCTCAAGAGCTTTAGTGGAGTCGGCAGGTTCAGGGCAGTTCGCGGGACCGGCGCGAAAACTCTTCGCATGGTGTGGATAGGGTCTCAACCACAAAACCTGCGAGTGGAGATATTGGGACCATGGGGGCAGCCCACCCTGACCTTTGTAATCAATGGATCGAGTTTCTTTCTCCATTCCCGTCAAGATAATCGCTATTTCAAGGGGGACGCCACTGTCGGCAATCTTTCACGTTTTGTGTCCGTGCCTGTGAGGGCCGAGGACCTCTTTGGGCTCTTGGCAGGTCAGCCCCCTATTCTGCCATTTCACCATGCCAAGATTCGAGCCTCGACAGCGGAGGGCGGATGGCTTCTAAGCCTTTACAAAAAATGGGGACGTCTGATTGAAAAGATATGGCTGAAAGACGACGCAAAGGCTGTTGAGCAAGTTGAGGTGTTTGACGGTTGGGGTAATCTACAATACAGGGCTGCATTCAGTGAATTTCATGAGGTGGAATCCCTTTGTCTTCCACACAAAATCGCGATCTCAAACACAGAGGGGTCGCTTTGGTCACTCACGGTGGAAAAGTTCCAGACAAAGATCTCGATCCCAGACGGGGCTTACATCCTACTCAAACAAGTGCCTAAAGTGAACTAAAGTGAACTAAAGTGCCTAAAGCCCGCCCTGGTGCGACATGTATGCAATACAATGCAGCGGCCCAATATTTCAAGATTGGAGGCCCTTTGCTTTCAGCAGTTCAAAACAGGTCTGGGCCAGGGTTGAGGAATGCGCCTCTGGCGCAGCCTGTTTTTAAGACTGACCACGCCGAACCTGCCCGCCATTGCCATGTGTGCGGCATTGTAGCTTCCCGGCAAACTAGGCGTTGGCAGGCGGGGGCGTGCACATTAACCCTGGCCCAGACCGATCACCAATAGTTTATACTCAAAAAGTCAGGGGTGTAATGATGCATAGCCCAGATCAATATATATGAACGAATCGCACCAGGGCGGGCTTTAGCTCACTTTAGCTCACTTTAGACACTTTAGGCACTTTAGGCACTTCTTTTTGGTTCCGGCTTCTCAGGGTTAGGTATCTCGTCAAATGCAATTCATCAAACCTGACATAAACATTGATTTTATAGGAAAAAGAAAAATCGCCTTTGTAGGGTCCCTGATCCTCATCGCTATCAGCATCATTTCGCTGGTCATAAAAGGGGGGCCCAGGTACGGGATCGACTTCGCCGGCGGAACACTGGTCCAGGTCAAGTTTTCAGAAGAAATCGAGCCCGGAACCATCAAGAACGCTCTCAGATCAATCGATCTGGGTATCACTTCGGTCCAGGGATTCGGGGAAAAGAAGGAGCATGAGTTTTTGATCAGGGCAGCTAAATCGACCGAGGCACTGGAAAGTCTTGCCTCTGGGCTCAAACAGACGCTTGAGACTGCATATCCCCAAAACAAGGCGGAAGTGCGTCGTGTGGAAATGGTGGGCCCTCAGGTGGGAAAAGACCTTAGGGAAAAGGCCCTTTTAGCCATGTTTTCTGCCCTTCTCTTTATTGTGGTTTACGTCTCAGGTCGGTTTGAACTCAAATGGATGGTGAGCATCATCATGGCTTCGTGCCTGTTTCTAGCCCTTTTCGTATTTACCAGATTTGGTGTGAGCATCCCAATTCTGATTCTGATCGCAGTACTGGTCACCCTAACACTCAGTTTCTATTTGAAGCTGAGATTCGCTATGGGGGCTATCGTGGCCTTGATACACGATGTCGTTATTACTGTCGGGGTCTTCTCCCTGACGAACAAAGAATTTACCCTTCCGATTATTGCGGCCCTTTTAACCATCATAGGCTATTCCCTGAATGACACGATCATTGTGTTTGACCGTATCCGAGAAAACTCCCGCAAATATCACCGGCAACCTTATGAGCTGATCATAAACCGCAGCATCAACGAAACTCTGAGCCGCACCCTTCTCACATCCTTGACCACCCTGGCGGTGATCGTAGCTCTATTTATACTCGGAGGAGGCATCATCCACGATTTCGCCTTTGCCCTGATTATTGGCGTTATCGTAGGGACCTATTCGTCGGTTTACGTAGCAAGCCCTGTTCTGATTATCTGGCAGCAAGCCATGAAAAAACCCATAAGCAAGAAAAGGCCAGGACGACGGTGACCAAAGAAGTGCCTAAAATTCGAAGTGCCTAAAATGCCTAAAGTTAAGTATAAAGACAACATTCCAAAACTTTAGCTCACTTTAGTTCACTTTAGCTCACTTTCATTTTTCATGACTAAGCAACTAATTCCTAAATCCGCGGGCCGCAATCCGCAATCCGCAATCCTATGTCTTTCTATCGCCATGCTTCTTCTGGTTGGATTATCGGCCTGTGCTTCAGTCATAAGGCCCGAAGAAGACCCCCAAATCGTGGTACTCCAACAGGAATTGAACAGGATTGAAAAATTGGATTCTGCCACCAGAAAAAAGGTAGAAGATATCCATAACCTTGTCTTGGCGATCCAGGCCAAAGTCGATACCCTTCAAGAAAACCTTGACGAGTTGATTGGCCGACCCCTGCCCCAATCTCCGGTCACCGTGCTCCCCCCAAAGACTCCAGAGGCTCCAATACCCAAGGGAGACGTCGAGATTCCAGAGACCAAGGTCGAAGTCAAGCCAGCGCCTGAGAAGGGGGCGCGCCCAGGCGCGAAGCTGAAAAAAGCCTGTGTATTTCCAAAGCTATCCCCTCAGCGTCAATATGAGAAGGCCTATGAAGCCTATGCCAAACACGATTTCGATGAAGCTATGGCCCTGTTTAAGAAGTTCTTGCAGCGCTATCCCAAACATGATCTTGCTGACAACGCCCAGTACTGGATAGGGGAAGCCTATTATGACATGGAGGACTACCCCAATGCGATACTTGCCTTCAAGGAGGTTGTGACACTTTATGCAGAGCGAAGCAAGGCTCCTGATGCCCTGCTCAAAATCGGCTATTCTTATGTGGCCCTTGACGATCCAGCAAACGCTCGCATCTACTTTAAGAGAGTCATAAAGAACTACCCCTTTAGCCAAGCAGAAGCCAAGGCACGGGCCAAGCTCAAAGAACTCGAAAACCTTCCCTACTTCCCTTCCACTGAAAACCCTTGACACAGCCATCCGCTTATTCGTATAGGGGCCATGCTCGGGAAGCTACTGGATTCTGGATACTGGATAAAGATACAAATTGGGTAACTACTCAGGTTTCACGGTTCACGGTTGGCTACTTTTTGTCAGGTTCACGGTTCACGGTTCACGGTTGGCTACTTTTTGTCAGGTTAACGGTTCACGGTTGGCTACTTTGCGCTTTTCATATCAATTCACGTGCCAGTTGCCATGCCTCAATATCTTCAAACCGTTTAATCTTCATCGCTCTCTAACCTTGAACCGTGAACCGTGAACCTAACAACCTGAGTAGTTACAAATTAATGACATTGACCCGTAACTCGCAACGAATTCTACAGACTTATGGAACCACTGATCTACTGGCTCGGCCTAAAGACCGTTCCAGGCGTGGGTAACCGCCTGTTTCTGCACCTTATTCAGCACTTCGGGGGTCCCGAAAAGGTTTTCTCGGCCTCAAAACGAGAACTCTTGCACGTAGAAGGGGTTAATGATCGTCTGGCATCGGTCATTCAAGGCTACAAGATTCCCAAGGAGGTTCAAGAGGACCAGGCCCTTGCCAAGAAGAATGGAGTCAGGATCATCACCTTTTCAGATCCTAACTACCCTACCCTCCTGCGCCACGTACACGATCCCCCCCCTGTGCTTTATGTGTGCGGCAAACTTAACCCGGACAGCCTGAACATTGCGATTGTGGGGTCGCGAAATGCCACATCTTACGGTCACACCGTAACCGAACGCCTGAGTGGTGGTCTGGCCCGACGCGGCTTTACCGTGGTGAGTGGAATGGCACGCGGCATTGACGCTGCTGCCCACATAGGGGCACTGGCTGCCGGGGGCAAAACAATCGCTGTGCTGGGATGCGGCCTGGGTACTGTATACCCGGCTGAAAACAAGAGCCTGTTTCACCGAATTGCCGAAAGCGGGGCAGTCATCTCAGAATTTCCGTTTCTGACCCCGCCCGAAGCTCACAACTTCCCGGTACGAAACCGGATCATCAGTGGTCTGGCCGTTGGCACGGTCATTGTAGAAGCCACCCACAGAAGTGGCAGTCTCATCACAGCGCGTCTTGCGGCCGAGCAGGGACGTGAGGTATTTGCCGTGCCAGGCAGTATTACCTCCTTTAAGAGTATGGGCACCCATGGGTTGATCAAGCAGGGTGCAAAGCTCGTGGAGCATGTGGATGATATCGTTCAGGAGTTAAACATCGCCCAGCCATTGCCGTCTATGGATACCA
>DAOVEU010000031.1:0-10454 GCA_030668805.1 Desulfobacterales bacterium | reverse complement strand
CTTGATGTACCTGCCCGCCATCGCGAGCCTGCTCGCTCAGGCGAGGCGGGCGGGGTTGAAGCTCTAATATACTGATTTAACATGCTTATTTTCCGACTCAACGACTCAACGACTCAACGACTCAACTATTTGACGATCTCTAGTATAATAACATTTGCTCAATATCACGTGCAAGTGTTACCTCCCCCATACCCCCTCCCCCTTCAAGGGCAGAGGGCTGGGGCGGAGGTGACCAATCCGGAGCATTTCCATGCTGTTTAGAACGATTACCAAAGAAAACTTCAAAAAGATGGTCGAGGGCCTCATGGAGGAAAATGAGGTCATCGGTCCGAAATCAAGAGATCGGGACAAGGAAGGGAACAAGATTTACAGGTTCTTGAAGCTCAATTCCTTTGATGAGCTTGAGATGGACTATACCCGATCCTATTCCTCGCCCAAGAACTATTTTTTGCCGTTCAAGGAAGACCTCGCTACCTATCGCTTGGTGGACAAGGGTTGGGATCAAAAAATCCATTATACGATCCACCCAAGGATAATCATCGGAATGCGGGCGTGCGATATCAACGCCCTCTTGAAACTTGATCAGGTGATGTTAAAGAGTGCCTACCCTAACCCGTACTATTTTGCGCGAAGGCGAAATACCTTGATCATAGGACTAGATCACGAGCCTCTGGAAGATTGTTTTTGTCGGTCGATGAATACTGACACGGCCTTTCATGGTTTTGATCTATTTTTAACCGACATCGGGGATAGATATTTTGCAGCGATCAATTCCGATACTGCTTACATCGTCTTGAACCGATTCAATGCGCGGGAGGTCACAGAAGAAGACCAACTCCGTTACAAGAGAGTAAAGAAGCAGATTGAGTCAAAGTTCAAAACGCAGGTTGACATAACAATCTTACCCGAATTGATGGACCTGGAATTTGAGTCAGAAGTCTGGAAAAAGTGGGGGGATAAATGCCTGAGCTGCGGTAGTTGTGCCATGGTATGTCCCACCTGCTATTGCTATGGTGTAGAAGAGGACATCGATCTGAGTTTTACCAAGGCTACGAAGAGAAGGTTTTTGTATTCTTGTAATCTTATTGATTTTGCTGTCGTGGCCGGGGGATACAATTTTCGCCCGGATGCACATATTCGATTGAAGTATCGATATTATCATCAGTTTAGGGGATTTGAGGAAGCCTTTAATCAATCACTATGTGTGGGATGCAACCGGTGCGGCAAGGCGTGTCCGGCAGGGATCAGTCCCAAAGCGGTGATTGATGATTTAATCAAGACGGAGAAAGAATGAGTCTGAAGATTCCGCAACATGACATAAACCTGGAGCCTTTCATGTCGAGGCCTCCGGATTTTAACCGGAAATCTATCCTGATGCAGACAGAAAAGAGCTTCAAGTCCGAGATCTTCAATATTATCCCATTGACAGCCCAGGAGAAACTCTTTCACATAAGGATATTAGACCCCTGCGAAAGAGAAAAATTTACCTTTCTCCCAGGCCAATTCGTGATGCTGGAACTACCTGGGTGCGGGGAGGTCCCTATATCGATTTCAAGTTCCATCTCGAACAAGGAGTTCATTGAACTCTGTATACGAAAGGTTGGCAAGGTTACGGGGATGCTCCACCGGTTAGAGCCCGGCGCGATCGTTGGGATCAGAGGACCCTTTGGGACCCACTTCCCCATGCAAAAGATGGTAGGATGCAACATTCTTTTGATAGCTGGAGGGTTGGGTGTCGTCCCACTTCGTCCCACCATATACTGGGCAAACGAGCATCGGTCCGATTACAAGGATATTACAATCCTGTATGGCGCCAAAGAGCCAGGGGAGATTTTGTTTGATTACCAATTTGAAGAATGGCACAAGATTTTTGACTTGAAAATCCTGACAATCGTCCAGAACCGTGGTGAGAATTGGAAGGGGAGGGTGGGGCTGATCACTGATTTGTTTGATGAGGTCCCCATTGATCCGGACAACACCTTTGCGATTGTATGTGGACCTCCGGTGATGTTTAAATTCGTGTTTGCCCACCTCATTAATGTAGGGATTCCCCGACAGCGGATGTTTCTATCCTTAGAGCGAAGGATGCATTG
This sequence comes from Desulfobacterales bacterium, assembly GCA_030668805.1. Classification (GTDB taxonomy): domain Bacteria; phylum Desulfobacterota; class Desulfobacteria; order Desulfobacterales. Next base: position 8,361 of record DAOVEU010000031.1, on the reverse strand, counting down.
CGGCATGGGAAAGTGCTGCCGCTGCAATGTCGGTTCGACATTCACATGTCTGGATGGGCCGGTATTTGATTACTGGACAGTGATGAATCTCAAGGAAGCGATATAATATAAGAAGTGCCTAAAGTGAGCTAAAGTGCCTAAAGTGCCTAAAGTTAATTTGTTAAATTCCTTTTTAACTTTAGCTCACTTTAACTCACTTCGAACTTTAGCTCACTTATTTTCCCGTACAAGGCAGTGTTTTCTATGATATTCCGTGTCGTTCTGTAGTAAGCTTTTTTGGAAACGAATAATGAAATATCTGGGGATTACACTTGAAAGGCCGAAGATCGGGGTATTTGACTTTACCGGCTGCGAGGGATGCCAGCTCCAGATAGCGAATAAGGAAGAGACACTAACGGACCTGTTTGGCCTGGTAGAGGTAGTAAACTTTCGGGAGATCTCTTCTGAGAGGCGCAACGATTATGAGGTTGCCTTTGTTGAGGGGAGCATTACTACTGACAACGAAGTGGCGAGGCTTAAGAAGATTCGTATACAGGCCAAGATCCTTGTAGCAATGGGGGCGTGTGCGTGCTTGGGTGGTGTGAACAACCTGAGGAGCCGTTTTCCTTTGCCGGATGTGGTAAAAGAGGTCTATGGAGGACATCCCGTAGATACCGGGCCGGTCAGGAAGGTGACAGAAGTGGTCCCTGTGGATATAGAGCTGCCGGGGTGTCCCATTTCAAAGCCTGAATTTGAGTGGTTAGTGCGCCATCTGGTACTCGGAATAGAACCCCAATTTCCCCGATACCCGGTTTGCGTTGAATGTAAACAGCGGCTCAATTCCTGTGTACTTGATATGGGGATGATGTGCCTGGGGCCTATCACACGCGCTGGCTGTAATGCTGTCTGTCCTCGAAACAGGTTTGGTTGTTGGGGCTGCCGGGGTCCTTCGGACGAGGCGAATTTTGAGTCGCTTATGGAAATACTCAGGGAGAGAGGGTTTTCAGAGGAACATATTAGTGAGCGGATCAACTTCTTTAATGCGTTTAGCGGACTTTTGCAATGAATGTTAAGATAGGAAGGCCGATCAACATAGAGATTGATCATCTGAGCCGGGTGGAGGGGCATGGGGATATCAGGATACGGATCGAGAACGGAAAGCTGGTTGAATGTACCTGGAAGGTAGTAGAGACCCCCAGATTTTTTGAGGTTATGTTCAAAGGGCTTTCTATTGAAATGGCGCCGCTCCTTGCGGCCCGGATCTGTGGCATATGTTCCATTTCACACGCCCTGGCCAGTGCCCGGGCCATAGAGCGGGCCTTGAAGATTGAGATTCCGGAACCGGCGCAAAAGGTAAGGCTCCTTGCCAAGCATGCCGAAACCCTGCAAAGTCATACCCTTCACCTATTTTTTTTGGTGGCACCCGATTTCCTTGATGTAGATAGTGTCATTCCGCTTATGCAAACGCATCCGCAGGTGGTAGAGACCGCAATCCGGATCAAGGGATTCGCCAACAGGGCATCTGATCTCTTCGCAGGGAGAACCACGCATCCAATGGTCATAAAGGTCGGCGGCTCGACACAGGTTCCGCGCAAAAGACAGTTAAGAGAATTGGTCAAAGACCTTGATGCAACTATTCCGTACTTGTGGGAAGCTCTTGATCTTTTCAAGAGCTTTACAATGCCTGATTTTGTGAGAGAGACTGAATTTGTCTCGCTCAGGGGCACTGAAGAATATCCGTTCATCGGAGGGGATCTTGTTTCAAGTGATGGTATCTGCAAAAAGGAAGACGAATATCGTGCCATGACTAACGAGTATGTCGTTGATTTCTCTACCTCAAAATTCAGCAGGCTGAGCCGGGAATCTTTTGCTGTCGGAGCCTTGGCAAGGTTTAACAACAACTATGATCTGTTGCACCCCAAGGCAAAAGAGACGGCTGAGGAACTGAATTTAAGATTGGGAGAGCATAATCCCTTCTTTTATAACCTGGCACAACTGGTGGAGTGCTTTCATGTTATGTATGAGTCAAAAGAGATAATCCTAAGGTTGATCGACTCAGATATCTCTGAATTTGCAAGCCACTATAGGGTAAGGGGATGTGAGGGGGTAGGGGCTATTGAGGCACCCCGGGGGATACTTTACCATTACTACCGGATAGGTGAAGATGGGAAGATTGAAAAGTCGGACTGCGTGATTCCTACCAGTCAGAACCACGTCAATATTTATTATGACCTCCATAAGCTGGTAGAGGAGTTAATAGAACAGGGGAAAGGGGAGGAAGAGATCAGGAACCTTTCTCAGATGCTGGTCAGGGCTTATGACCCGTGTATTTCCTGTTCGGTCCATTGAACTGTTACCTGTTTTCCATGTCAAACGTGTCCTTTGTATGCATGCTTTTACTTAAAGTGATCGGTTTCAGGTTCAGGGCACATGTAGGTTTCAGGTGTCAGTGTTCAGGTGTCAGGACAGAGAAACGCAAAAACTGAAACCTAACACCCGACACCTGAAACCTGGTTTCTGACACCCGAAACCTGAAACCTGAAACCTGAAACCTCGAAACCTGAAACCTCGAAACATGGATTTCTCCCGGAGCCTGCCCTGAGCGTAATACCAAGATTCCTCCCTGGCCCAGACCGGGTTTCTTCTCCTGGAGATATTCTCAAGCCCCTGTCGCGCCAGGGCGGGCGCTTCGCTCGGAATGACACAAGCGAAGGGGTCGAAATGACAGAAAGAGGGGTTTCCGGTGAAAAGCAAGTTCCTGTCCGTCGGGCAGGCACAAGCCTTCCGCGGGCAGGATAACCTTGAACCACAATACGTTGCGCCACTTTTTCTCTTGACACACAACTCAATTACGGCTATACTCGGCCCCAAAAAAAGCGAGTTTTTAGGCATCCGTCATTCCTCGGTTTACACTTTTCAAGAATGCGGACGCCAAGAGATAAATTCTTTTGTTCGTACTTTTTGGTGTCAGGTGTACTTTTTGGTGTCAGGTTTCAGGTGTCAGGTGCAAGAAACACTGACACCTGAAACCTGAACACTGAAACCTGAAACCCCAAACCTGGAGTGGTGAAAAAAAGTGTAAACTACTTTGTGGCGAAAATGAAGGATGCCAGTTCTTATCCACTATCCACAGTAAAGGAGGGAGTAACCAATGAAAGACAACCGAAAGAAAATATTGTTGGCTGTTGATGGGTCCGACCAGGCGCTTGAGGCGGTACGGTATGTCAGCCAAGTTCTACCGCACCAACGAACGAAAGTCGTTCTTTTCCATGTTAAGCTCGAAGCTCCTGAATCGTTTTTGGATTTGGGAAAGACAAAAGAGTTTGGGCTCAAGGTGCTTTCAGTAAGAGCGTGGATGGCAGGGCAAGAAAGCGTCATGGAAAAATTTCTTGACAAAGCGCAAAAAACGCTTGTCAATGCTGGTTTTCCCAGTGACGCGGTTACGGTTAAGGCCCAATCGAAGCAGGTAGACATTGCCAGAGATATTCTTCGGGAGTCACACAAGGACTTTGGCGCTGTTGTGGTGGGGCGCACTGGAACCAGCAAGGTGAAGGACATCATAATTGGAAGCGTGGCCAGTAAATTGATCGGAAAGCTGCATCACGTGCCCGTTGTTGTTGTTGAAGGAAGTCCTCGGTCCAAAAAAATCCTGGTGGCTTTTGACGGTTCTGAAGGGGCGCTGATGGCGGTAGATTGCGCTGGCTCACTGTTAGTTGATCCTGACTGCGAAGTAGCGCTCCGCCATATCATCAGACCTCTTGACATTCCAAAGACAGGGCCAGACCAGCTCTTTCCTCCGGAAGACGAAGCAGAATGGCTGGAAACCATGAAGAGAGAAATTGATCCAGCCATGGAAGAAGCCAAAGATCGACTGATCAACGCGGGCTTTACCTCAAGCCGTGTTACCACCAAAATCATTTCCGGCAAAAGGAGCCGGGCCAAGGCGATTGTAGAGGAAGCCAGGGAGGGTGGCTACGGCACCATTGTCATGGGCAGGCGGGGCCTTAGCGTTGTCCAGGAATTTGTCATGGGCCGTGTCACCAATAAGGTTCTTCATATGGCCGATAACATGGCAGTGTGGATTGTGAGTTGAAGGCGGCCTATGCCTATTACCTACCGGCCCGTCAGTTTTTCAATCCTCTTTTCAACAGGCGGGTGGGTGCTGAAAAGGTTCATGAGGCTTTTTCCGGACAAGGGGTTCATGATAAACATGTGGGCTGTGGCCGGCTCGGCCTTCATGGGTATCTGTTGTGAGGCCGAAGAGATCTTTTGCAGGGCGCTGGCCAGGCCATAGGGGCTACCCGCAAAAGAGGCGCCTGCTGCATCGGCTGCATATTCTCTGGACCGGGATATGGCCATCTGGATCACCATGGCCGCAATAGGCGCAATGATAGACATGGCAATAAGGCCGATCATGCCGCCGCCATCGTCATCGTCCTGACTCCCAAAGCCACCAAACAGGGCAGCCCACCTGGCCATGCTGGCGACCATCATGATGGCGCCGGCCAGGGTAGCCGCAATCGAGCCAATCAGGATGTCCCGGTGCTTTACATGGGCCAGCTCGTGAGCGAGCACACCCTTGAGCTCATTCTCGTCCAATAGCCTCAGAATCCCCTGGGTGACCGCGACTACCGCGTGCTGTGGATTGCGGCCTGTGGCAAAGGCGTTTGGGGATTCAGAGGGCATGATGCAAACTTTTGGCATGGGAAGGCCTGCCTGCTGGGCCAGTTGTCTGACAATACGGTGCAAGTCCGGGGCCTCAGCCTCAGAAACCGGTTTGGCCCTGTAAATTCTCAACACGATTTTGTCTGAAAACCAGTAGCTGCCAAAGTTCATGATTATCGCAAAGAAAAACGCGATAATCATTCCCATCTGACCCCCCAATAAACGGCCGATAACCATAACAAGGGCAGTTAAGCCTGCCAAAAGAATGCCCGTTTTTATCGAATTTCCCATAATTCCCCCCATACCATTTTGGATTTTAGATTTTGGATTTTGGATTGAGACGATTTCCGATTTAGCACAAGGTTACGCCCTGACAGCTCCAAAAAATGCACTTCGTGTCGGATTGCGGAATATGCCAAATACAGTTGTAGGGTCGGGCTTTATGCCCGACCGGGATTGCTTCCCATTCAATTCACTCAGCAACGAGTAACGATCAACCAGCATCAAGTATCCAGTATCAAGCATCCGGTGTCAAGCATCAAGTATCCGACTCTGAGCGGCGTAGCCGCGTCGTATAAAATCGCGAAGCGATTTTATCACTTGAAAACGATTTTTCCTTCGTTCACATCAGCCAGGATGTGAGCCCCTTCACTGAGATTCCCCTGGAGCATTTCCATGGCCAACGAGTTTTCAATATGCTTCTGGATGGCCCGCTTCAAGGGGCGCGCCCCGTACGTAGAATCAAAACCCTCACGGGCCAACAGGGTTTTGGCGGCATCCGAAAGTTCCAATGTGATATGTTGGTCTTCAAGTCGTTTCTGCAACCCACTGAGCTGAATATCCACAATGGCATTGAGCTGATCGTGTGTGAGATTGTGGAAGATGATGATGTCGTCTATTCGATTCAGAAACTCCGGCTTGAAACCGGCCCGCAATGCCTCCATGACCCGCTTTTCCATCTCTTCACGCTCTCCCGCACCCAACTCCTGGATCCAGTGGCTTCCCACATTTGACGTCATGATGATGATGGTGTTTTTGAAATCAACGGTTCGACCGTGACCATCGGTCATGCGGCCATCATCCAGGATCTGCAAAAGCGCGTTAAAGACCTCGGGATGCGCCTTTTCGATCTCGTCAAAGAGCACCACCGAATAGGGCCGACGTCTGACAGATTCGGTCAGATATCCGCCCTCCTCATAGCCTACATATCCGGGAGGTGCGCCAATCAATCTTGAGACCGAATGTCTTTCCATATATTCAGACATATCAATGCGGACCATGGCCTGCTCGTCGTCAAAGATAAACTCTGCCAGGGCCTTGGCCAGTTCGGTCTTGCCGACCCCTGTGGGCCCCATGAAGATAAAGGATCCGATTGGCCGGTTGGGGTCCTGAAGACCCGTGCGGGCGCGTCTCACCGCATCGGAGACAGCGACAATGGGTTCGTTCTGGCCCACGACCCGCTTTGAGAGTCTCTCCTCCATATGCACAAGCTTTTCCCGCTCCCCTTCCATCATCCGGGATACGGGTATGCCTGTCCACAAGGAAACCACCTCGGCCACATCCTCGTCATCCACCTCTTCCTTGAGCATCTTCCGGTCTGTCTGAAGTTCGGCAAGCCGCTGCCTGGCGTCATCCAGGCGTCTCTTTAGATCGTTTACCACCCCGTAACGGAGCTCTGCAGCACGGGCCAGGTTTCCGTCTCGCTCGGCCTGCTGTTCCTCGATGCCCACCCGCTCGAGCTCCTCCTTGACCTGGCGAATGGTCTGGATGGCCTCTTTTTCGTTTTGCCAGTGGGCTTTCATCTCCCGGCTCTTTTCCTCCATGGCTGCGAGGTCTTTTTCGAGCTTGGCCAGTCGCTCCTTTGATACCTCGTCAGTCTCCTTCTTGAGGGCCTCCCGTTCGATCTGGGCCTGGATGACCTTGCGCTCGACCTCGTCGATCTCGGCCGGCATGCTGTCGATCTCAATGCGGAGCCTGGAGGCAGCCTCATCAATCAGATCGATCGCCTTGTCCGGAAGGAATCGATCCGATATATAACGATGGGATAGGGTCGCTGCACCCACAATCGCAGAATCTTTGATTCGCACCCCGTGATGGACCTCGTATTTTTCTTTTAGGCCTCGCAGGATGGAGATGGTCTCTTCCACTGTAGGTTCCTGAACAAGGACGGGCTGAAAGCGCCGCTCCAGGGCCGCGTCCTTTTCCACATACTTTCGGTACTCGTTTATGGTGGTAGCTCCCACGCACCGAAGGGTGCCGCGGGCTAGAGCGGGCTTAAGCATGTTTGATGCATCCACCGCGCCCTCAGCCGCCCCGGCCCCAACCATTGTATGGAGTTCATCAATGAACATGACAATTTCGCCCTCAGCAGCCTCCACCTCTTTCAGGACGGCCTTCAGGCGGTCCTCAAACTCTCCGCGGTATTTCGCACCTGCAATCAGGGCACCCATGTCAAGGGCAACCAGTCTCCGGTTTTTGAGGGTCTCAGACACATCGCCGTTCACAATACGCTGGGCCAGGCCCTCCACTACGGCTGTCTTGCCAACACCAGGCTCGCCAATGAGGACAGGGTTATTCTTGGTACGGCGAGAAAGGACCTGAACTACACGGCGTATCTCCTCATCCCGGCCGATCACCGGGTCCAGCTTCCCAAGGCGAGCAAGGTCAGTCAGGTCCCGGCCAAACTTTTGTAGGGCTTGATACTTTTCCTCTGGGTTGGGATCGGTGATTCGCTGGGTACCGCGGATGTCCACCAGAACCTTCAGGACGGTCTCGCGGGTCACGCCAGCGCTGGCCAGGATGCGGGCAGCATCCGTTTTTTTCTCGTCGGTTATGGCCACCAGGATGTGTTCGATGCTCACGTACTCATCCTTCATCTTGGCCGCTTCGGCAAAGGCCCCATCCAGGACCTTTTTGGTGGTTGGAGAAATATAGGCCTCCCCCATGCCAGCCCCACTCACCTTAGGCTTCTTTTCGAGGGCATCCGTAACCTCATGCAACACCCTTTCAGGCGATGCACCCAGCTTCTGAAGAATGGAGCGAGCAATCCCCTCGGGCTGCTCCAGCATGGCCTTCAAGAGATGCTCCGGATCGATCTGTTGATGTCCCAATTGACCCGCCAGGCCCTGGGCGACTTGAATCAGTTCCTGAGATTTTATAGTAAATTTATCAAAACGCATGGTTTTCTCCTTTTATAAAAACGCTACGCGATTTGGCATCCTTCATTTTCGCCACAAAGTAGTTTACACTTTTTTTCACCACTCCAGGTTTGGGGTTTCAGGTTTCAGTGTTCAGGTTTCAGATCTTGCGTTTCTCGCTCTTGACATCTGACACCTGATACCTGACACCAAAAAGTACGAACAAAAGAATTTATCTCTTGGCGCCCGCATTCTTGAAAAGTGTAAACCGAGGAATGAAGGATGCTGCAATTTTATATAAAATAAGCACCTGGTATGTATTGTCAAACGTTGCTATTTGAAGAGGGTTGGGGTGGAAGGCGCAGACTATCTTTGGGTTTAACTGGAGGGAAGAAATAACATAAGCGCTAAGTTATTTTTGCACCGGATGGACTGTGGAAGGTTTACTGAAAAAAATGAACATCGAACATCGAACGTCCAACATCGAATGTTGAATGGGAAAAGATGAAGAAACAGAAGAATTAATAAAGATTTTCGTTATCAAAGGTGTCAGGTGTCAGGTGTCAGGTGTCAGGTGTCA
>DAOVEU010000009.1:0-13659 GCA_030668805.1 Desulfobacterales bacterium | reverse complement strand
AAAAGCTTGACACGGTTTTCCAGAGAAAAATAGATGGCAACGTTTCGGCAAAAGACGATATCGAATTTGCCCAGTTCGGTGAATGGTTCCAGAAGATTTTGCTTCTTGAAAGTGGCCATGGCCCTTATTTCATCCTTGATCTTCCAGTTATTGCCATGTTGAATAAAGTATTTTTGTAGCTTCTCCTTGGAGAGCCCCCGCTCAATTTCAAATCTGTTGTATTGGGCGTAGCTCGCCTGGGCAATGACGGCATCGGATATGTCTGTGCCCAATAGTCTAATGTTAAATTTCGCAACATTGGGTAGAAGCTCCTTTAAGACAATGGCAATGCTGTATACCTCCTGCCCTCTGGAGCAAGCTGCGCTCCAGATGCGGATGGTTACTGGCAAAGAAGTTGAGAATTTGTAAGTCCTTTTGTCAATAAGTTCAGGCAGGATCTTGTGTTGCAGCAATTCAAAGGGGGGAGTATCCCGAAAAAAAAACGTCTCTCTGGTGGTAATGGCATCTATGATCTTTTTCTTAATAGACCCGCTGGCGTCTGATTTGGCTTTATAATGAAGCTCACTGTATGAGGCACAGCCGAGTTCTTCAACCAGGTCCCTGAGTCTGGTTTCTATGAGATACGCCTTGCTTTCATCGAGGAAAATCCCTGATATGTCTTCTATATATTTGGCGATAACCTCCAATTCATCTCGAGTTATTTTCGTCATTATTGGTTTAGCCCGTTTGGCCCGTTCTTTTCCAGCTCAAAGTTCAAGGCTCAAAGCAAGAGTTTTGGACCTGTGCGGTTAGTGGATTCGTCGTCTTATCAATACCATCTAAATCCCCCCTAACCCCCCTGGCCCAGACCGGGTTTTTCTTTTGGAGGCATTGTCCAACTTCCCTGGCCCAGACCGGGTTTTTCTCTGCGGGGCATTCTCCGGCTTCTGTCGCGCCAGGGCGGGCTGTCGCGCCAGGGCGGGCCCTTTTTCAAAGGGGGGAAACCACTTTTGGCCAAAAAGTCCCCCTTTATTAAAGGGGGACCCGCCTGCCAACGCCTCGCTCTCGCATGGGAGCTACAATGCCGGCATACACGGCAATGGCGGGCAGGTTTAGGGGGATTTCTCAAGCAACCGCACAGGTGGAGAGTTTTTTCAAGCTTTCAGCTTTTGCCTTCCTCCTTTCAGCCTTCAGCTTTGAGCTTTCAGCTTTCAGCTTATTATCCGGCTAAACGGGCTCAACCATCTTTACTGTTCGACATATTTCTTGTGCAATCTTGTCCAGCGGGGCAATCACATCCACTATTCCGGCGTCAATGACCTCCTTGGGCATCCCGTAAACAACGGATGTCACCTCGTCCTGGGCGATGATCGTTGATCCGTTGCGTTTCATAAGCTTCGAGCCCAAAGTACCGTCTGAACCCATGCCGCTCATGATGACACCGGTGGCCCGTCCCACGTAGTGATAGGCTATTGACCTGAAGAGATAATCAACTGAGGGCTTGCAGCTATTCTCAGGAGGATCATCCGTGATCCTGATAATCCGTGTCGTGGCCTCAGCGCCTGCCTCAACCCTCATCTGCTTGCCTCCGGGGGCAATGAGAGCCACATTGGGACGTATGGCCTGCCCATCAACCGCCTCCTTGACCTCAAGGGCGCATTTGGGATCGAGGTTGTTGGCCAGAGCTTTCGTGAATACAGGAGGCATATGCTGGACAATCAACACGGGCACACCCAGGTCCGCGGGAAGTTGAGGCATCATCTGGGCCATGGCATTGGGTCCCCCTGTGGAAATGCCAATGCCCACAATGTCGGACTTCGCCCTCTTCTGCGTTGTGATCGTTTTCATGCGTTGAACCATGCCAGCAGAGTCCGGTCCAGTCTTCTTTTCTGAAGTGGCCCCTTCAGGCGTGGATTTTCCTTTCAATATGCGCCTTATCTCCTGGCGGCGAGCAAACGCCTTTAGCATGGGAGCAAGGCTATTACTTACGGCTTCCCTGTTTTCCGCCATGGAGCCGGTTTGAGGCTTTGGGATGAAATCAAAGGCCCCCAGTTCCAGCGCCTTGATCGTGATTTCACCGCCCTCCTGGGTAAGGGTGCTGAGTACGATGGCTCCCACGTCCGGCCACTCCACTTTCATAAGCGCCAGGACTTCCAGGCCGCTCATTTCAGGCATCTCTATGTCCAGAATCAAGACGTCTGGCCTCAGGGAGGCTATCCGAGACATGGCGATCTTCCCGTTGTTCGCCGTGCCCACGACTTCCACGCCGGGCGATTCAGCTAAAACATCGCTGACTATCTTTCGATAGACCACGGTATCGTCAACCACCAGCACCCTAAGAGATTTGTCATTTAACATTTTTGGCATCCTTCATTTTCGCCACAAAGTAGTTTACACTTTTTTTCACCACTCCAGGTTTGGGGTTTCAGGTTTCAGGTTTCAGTGTTCAGGTCTTGCGTTTCTCGCTCTTGACACCTGACACCTGACACCAAAAAGTACGAACAAAAGAATTTATCTCTTGGCGCCCGCATTCTTGAAAAGTGTAAACCGAGGAATGAAGGATGCCACATTTTTCATCTACCATTCATTCTGGACTACTCAACCACTCGACGACTCAACCAATAACTAATCCTTTTCCTTGAACACCTCCTCCACATCCAGGATGCCGACCAGACTATTTTCGGTCTTGTATACGCCCTCGAAAAATTTTCCCTGAACGCCGCTGATATTGGACGGGGGCGGTTCAACTTTGTCCCAATCGGCCAGTACCACATCGCCGATACGATCCACCAGAAGCCCTATGTATTCGTCTTGCGAATCGACAATGATGTTCCGGGTCGCATCGCTCAACTGGGTCGCGGAAAGGCTGAGTTTTTTGCCAAGGTCTATAATCGTAACAATTTTCCCCCGCAGGTTCAGGACACCCAATACATATTCCGGTGCCTGGGGCACCCATGTCCTTTCCATAAGTTTATTTATCTCCTGAACCTTTAGGATATCCATGCCGCAGAGTGCCTCTCCAACGAAAAAAGTGGCCAGTTCAACAATTTTATTCTCTGCTTTGGTGTCTGTTGTTTGTGCCATCGATTGCTGCCTCCGTTGCTTTGCGTTGGCCGGTTGAGCCCGTGGGCCTGTTGGCCCGTTTGTTTATGGTTAAGTCGTTGAGTGGGTTATTTGTCATTTGTCATTGGGCAACTACTCAACTACTCAACCATTCGACTACTCAACTATACCTTAAATCTCCCCACCATCTCCTTCAATTGCTCAGCAAGCTTGGATAGCTCCTGGGCACTCAGATTGATCTGTGAACTGCTATTGGACATCTCGGATGCCGCTTGATTCACATCAGAGATATCCTTAGCCATTTCGGCAGAGACGCTAGAGCTTTGAGCCACGTTCTGGGTGACTTCCTCAATACCCTTTGAGGTCTGGGCCACGTTGTTGGCAATCTCTTTGGTTGTCACAGACTGCTCCTCGACGGCAGTGGCAATGGTGGAGACAATGTCATTGACGTCGTTGATGACCTTTGAAATCTCTTCAATCTCAGATACAGTCCCGGCCGTGGAATCCTGAATACCTTCAATCTTATTTTTGATCTCTTCCGTGGCCCCGGCCGTCTGCTTGGCCAGTTCCTTGATCTCGTTGGCCACGACGGCAAAGCCTTTGCCGGCCTCCCCGGCCCGGGCAGCCTCGATGGTGGCGTTTAAGGCGAGGAGATTCGTCTGTTCGGAGATTTCGGTGATTGTTTCAGTGACCATCCCTATTTCCCTGGCTGCCTTGCCAAGTTCATCGATCTTCGCAGAAGCGCTCTTGGCCTGGGAAACGGCTTCACCGCTTATGGAACAAGCCTTCTCCGAATTTTGGGCAATCTCATTGATCGTGGCGGTCATCTGTTCGGCTGCGGTGGCCACCATGCCGACATTGGTTGAGGCCTGTTCCATGGCAGACGCCACAGAGGTCATATTGGAACTCATCTCTTCGGCCGCGCTGGCCACACTGTTTGATTTCGCGGAGGTCTGTTCTGCACCCGAAGACATTTGTTCAGAAATAGCTAACATTTCGGTAGACGAAGAAGCCATCGTTTCGCTTCCTGAGAGAATCTCCTTGAACATATTGCGGAGATTGTCGGACATGTCATTGAGGCGTGAAGAGACCCCGGCCAATTTCCTCCAGCCCTCAATCTTATCACAATGGTAGGTAAGATCGCCCTCGCCTATCTTATCGGTTGCTTCCACCACCATCAGAAGCTTTCGGTCGACCAGTCGACTAAAGAAGACATAGATCAGCAGCATTACAATGCCTAAACCGACTACCCCTATCCCTATGTTCCTGTTGCGGGCCGCGCGGATGGCGGCAAATGCCTTTTCGGTCGATGTCCGGATGAGCGCCCCTCCCAATACCTTGCGTGAGGTGCCGTGGCAGTGAAAACATCGGGCTTCGTTCAGGACGGGACGAAGGAGAGTGAGATAGGGGATGCCATCGATCCATTCCTCAAAAGGCTCAGATGGTGCCTGTCCGTTTTCGAGCATCTGGCCGACACCCTTTACGGCAGCCTTATTTTCTATAAGGGTCTCGACGCGTTTTCCTGCCACATCCGGGTTTGTGGCAAAGTAAATCGCCTGCTTGAAATCAAAGACAAAAACATCCGCATCAGGCATTTTTTGCTTGAGTCTCCGAAACTGCTGATGGACCGCTTCATTGTTTCCTATCGCAAGGGCATCATCCATGCTCCCTTCCACAGACTCGGCCAGCATCTCGCCCTGGTACTCCATCTGTGCCTTGAGCATGGCGTTCTCACCTCTAATATTTAGAGTGATCATGGTACCCATGACGAGGATAAACACCACTGACAAATTGGTCACCATTCGGACCCGCAGACGATCTTTGTACAATGAAAGTAATTTCATCATCATCCTCCTTTTAGTGTGCTCCCCCGTGGATCAGGGGCTTGTAATCAAAGGCCGCCACCCGGTCTGCGCTGTGGCAGACATCGCAATCCCTTGCCGTCAGACTCCCCTTGATGTCTTCCGGTTCGTTGGTTTCAACATGAAGACTCCCCGGGCCGTGGCAGACCTCGCAACCTGCGTCCTTGAGGTGGGGAGTTTCATGTTCGGAGCGGAACCCACCCGGTTTTTTGTAACCAGTGGTGTGACACTCGAAGCAGGTGCGAAACTCTGCCTCCGCGAGACCCTTTCGCATTACCTTGATGTGTTCATAAGAGTGGGCCTTCTTGGCATAGGTCTTAAAGTTTTCATATTCGGTTTCATGGCACTCCTGACAGACCTGGGAACCCACATAGGTCTTTTCCATCTCAGATCCGGCCTGACGAACGTGCCATCCCCACAACAGAAACGTGGTTAAAAAAAGCATACATACTGTGGTCTTTATCCTGATCATTTTAGACATACAACACCTCCTGTAGCATTTGGGATTTCGGATTTGCGGCTGACGCCTTGAAAACAGTACGGATTTGGGCTGCATACCATTATGGCGAATCATCACCTCCCTTTTTTCAGGTAGTTATAAACACTTTCCATGAGCTTTTCCTTGTCCAGCTTGATCTGATAGTCGTCTATGCCGACCGCTTTTCCTCTGACGACATCTTTTTCTCCGGCCAAACAGGTCAGGGCAATGACCGGCAGGTGGGAAAATCGCTCATCTCCCCTTATCTTTTCGGATAGGCCGAAGCCATCCAGGTTTGGCATCTCGATGTCGGTAACCACCATCGCTATTTCATCGGTGTGCGCCTGGAGAAGATTCCATGCCACCACACCATCTTCTGCCTCAATGACGTTGTAGCCATCATCTTCAATAAAGCCCCTGACGTGGTTCCGGAAAAAATCAGAGTCCTCGACCAGGAGAATGGTGGCGGCCTTACCATTGCTGGATACCTGAATGGGCTGCCGCTTTTCAAACCAGTCTGGATTCAGCGTCTCCATGAAACCAAAGAGATCGACAAAAAGGGTGGTGTAGTCCCCTATAATGGCAGAGCCCATGATCCCCGGCTGCTTGAGGGTACTGTCATCAATCTGAATAGATACCTCTACAGCGTCGACCGGCGGGGTGGCCAGGAGACCGACCTCTCTGCCAGTGATCTTAAAGACAATCACTGCAACCTCTTCCTTGTCTGCCAGAGGTTTGACGTTAGCAACCTCCTCGATGGCAAAGAGGGGAAGGCTTGCTCCCCCGTACTGGATGACCTTCCTTCCCCCAACCTGCTCGATGTCTGCGATCTTGATCTTTTCAACACGTTCCACCAGACCTAATGGAGTGGCAAATTGTTCATTTTCGGCATTCCTGAAGACCAACAAGGCTTGCCTGTCCTTCATAGCCTCTCTGGCCTCACTGGCAACCTCTGCCGCCCTGTCTGTGCCTTCCACGGACATTAATTGGGCCATCCGGGCAAGACCGGCCACATCCAGTATGAGAACCACATGGCCATCACCCATAATGGTCGCCCCGGCGTACTCCTCACAATGCTTGAGATGGCGGCCCAGGGGCTTGACCACAGTTTCCTGCGAGTCGTGTAACGCATCAACGACCAGCCCGTACCTGAGCGCTCCGGCGTACACTACTGCGATGTTCACAGCGCTGCCGGCATGGTAGCGACGGTCCTTCGGATTGCGGCCCGCCCTGGCGCGACGTGATTGGAGGGGGCTGCTGCCCCCGTAAGTCAGGTCTGGGCCAGGGATTGCGGATTGTGAGTGGTCAGTTGCCTCTTGTGATTCGCTCATTGATGATTTGGCATCACTCGTTTCTCGTTCTTCATCGCTGTTCACTGTCCACTGTCCACTGTCCACTGATACCGGGCTCTTCCTCGATCTCCTGTCGGCTATATTTTTGCGGCGGTCCGGCTTTTCCTCCGCATCTTCCGGATCAATATATGTCCGCTCTATGCCAAGCACATCGACTAAACGTATGAGAGGAAGGAGGCGTCCTCGAAGTTTCACGACCTCGGCATCTCCTACTACTTCTATTCTGTCCTTAACCTCAGATGCCGAAATTCTCAGAAGTTCGTCGAGATTTACCTGGGGTATGGCGTAGCGCTGTAGCCCGACTGAAACTATCTGGCTCGGGATGATAGCCAGGG
The DNA here is from genome assembly GCA_030668805.1 of Desulfobacterales bacterium. Lineage (GTDB taxonomy): Bacteria > Desulfobacterota > Desulfobacteria > Desulfobacterales. The sequence continues at coordinate 6,590 of DAOVEU010000009.1, read as the reverse complement.
TAAGGGGAAGCTTTATGCGAATAGTTATTCCCTCTCTAGGCTGTGAATCTATGTCTACTACGCCTCCAAGCCTATCCAGGTTGGTCTTGACCACATCCATGCCCACGCCACGGCCAGAGACATCGGTCACCTTCTCGGCTGTGGAAAAGCCAGGTAGGAAAATCAGGGTGATCTTTTCCTTGGCCGACATCATCCTTGCCTGTTCTTTGGTAATCAGGCCTTTGGCTATGGCTGATGATGCCAATTTATCTCCGTCCAGACCCCTGCCGTCATCAGTAATCTCGATGTTGACCTGGCCAGCCTCGTGATAGGCCCTGAGAAGAATCCGGCCTGCCGGCTGTTTGCCCGCTTTGCGTCGAACATCCGGGGTTTCTATGCCGTGGTCGACTGCGTTTCTGACCAGATGGGTCAGGGGGTCGCTTAGCCCCTCAATGATGGTTTTGTCCAGTTCGACCTCTTCCCCCTCCACGGTTAATTCAATCTCCTTACCTAAATCCCTGGCGAGATCTCGCACCACCCGGGGGAATTTGCTGAAGATCTTTTCTATCGGCTGCATCCGGGTGAGCATGATTGCCTCTTGAAGCTCAGAGGTGATGAGATCTATCCGCTGGCCGGCAACTTCCAGGGAATGTTGATCGCGAGAGGATATACCCTGAAGCAACTGGTTGCGGCTCAGTACGAGTTCTCCGGCCAGAGTCATCAGAGAATCAAGAAGACTCACATGAACACGGAGGCTGGTCTCGGGCTGAGAGGGTTTGATCTCAAGGCCTGGGACCGGTTCTTCTTGCTGGGCGTTTGGATCCGGCTCAGCCTTCTTTACAAGGCTCCGTGCCGGTTCCGTCCCCTCTGCCGGCTCCGCCTTTCCCGTATCTGCCACAACCATCCCTTCGCCTAGAGTGTGGATGCGACTCTCATCGATGTTGATCAGGCCGTCGACCATATCCGGTTCGATGATGGAGGCAAAAAGGACCAGGAAGGGAAGACTGTTGGCAGGGGGGGCATCCTCGAGGAGGCCCACTGCGCTTATATCAACCTTGCTCTCCAGGATGATGCCGCTTTTTTGCATCTCTTTCAGAATATCAAGCGGCGTTTTGCCCTTACGGTGGACGTCATGAATGAGATCGTATTCAATGAGATAAATGAACTTGCCATCCTTTCTGGCCTGGGAAATATCAAATTCGGGTAGCGTGAAAACCCTTTCCCCATCGGGGAGGCAGATATCCACCATTTTGGATACGCTCTGTCTTGCCTCCGGCGGTAAGGAAACGGTTGTCAACTCTGTAAGAGCAACCGTATGCTCCGAGATGTCGATCTCATCGCTTTGGCCGACATTGCTGATAATGTCCCGCAGCTTATCAAAGGCCAGAAGAAGTATATTGATGATTTCCGGGTCGGGAGCAATCTCCCTGTTGCGGATTAGCCCCATCACGTTTTCTATCTTATGGGCCAGGTTCTTAATGTTGTTGAGGCCCAAAAAGCCTGCCCCGCCCTTGATGGAATGGGCAGCCCGAAAAGCGCTGTTGACCAGGTCTTCATCTATGTCTGCCCCTGCCTTTTCAATGGCCAACAGGTCATTTTCAATATCGGCCAGATGCTCCAGTGATTCCTCTACATACGAATGTAATATTTCGTCATCTTCCATGCTCATTGTCCTCCTCCTGTCGAAGTGAGCTAAAGTGCCTAAAGTGCCTAAAATTAACTAATCTACAGCTATAGCTCATCGTTCGCTTAATAAATTCGTACTTAGATTAATTCTTATATGGACCTAAATCTTTATCCCGTTTTGGTTTCAGGTTTCAGGTTTCAGGTGTAAAGAATGGGAAAAGCAATAGCCGAACCATTTACATTGAAACCCGAAACCTATTCCTCAGCAATGGCCCAGCCTTGAGGGAGGGGTTCCTCGTTGTCACTGCGTTCTCCCCTGAAACCCGAAACCTGAAACCTGAAACCTGAGGAATATATATATCTTTTTATAGATTCTCAAAATTAACAAAAGTCTATCCCTATTAAGCGAATGATAAGTTAGCTCACTTGTTTCACCTCAAAATGCTGATCCAATCGCATGGTCTTGAAAAGCCCGTAGATATCTTTGGAGACATTGGTCACCGCCAATCTTCCCCCAGCCTTGCTCAGGGAATTATGGGCAGCGATCAGTACGCCAAGGCCCACCGAGTCGATCATCTCCACGCTGGTGAGGTCTATGACCACCGCTGTGGCTCCCTTCTCTACGATTCCAAGCAGCTTTTTTCTAAAGGCGTTCGCCATGGAGGCGACTATATCTCCGCCAGGTTTGATGATTTTTTGCTCTGCCTTTTTCTTAGCTTTTGCCATGAGTCTCTCCTTTTGCTTGTTTGACCCATTCCTCAACCTCTTCCCTTCTAAACTTCCACAGACGGCCCAGGCGATATGCAGGCAGCCGCCTGTGTTGGATCCATTTGTAGGCCGTGTCCCGACTTATGCCAAGATATTCACAGATCTCATCCACAGACAGCAATCGATCCTTCATATCTTTTTCCTCAAAATCAACCTGTTCCCTTTGTCGTTGAATGTAACGTCTACACAATATTCTTTTATGATAGCCAGCCCTCGACCGCTATCCAGGGTCGATAAATGCTTTTTGCGTAAGCTAGCTCGCCAGTCAAACCCGTTTCCTTCATCTTCAATTTCCATAATCAGATAGTCATGTTTCAAGTACAAGTTGTATTTAACAATTTTTAGGTGGTTCATTTGACTTCCATGCTTGACAGCATTGTTGAGCGCTTCCCTCATCACCAACAGAATATCGAAAGCACGGTCTTCTATCCCTGTGGTAGCCAAGAATCTCTTGGTTTCCTCGCTGGCTGTATTGATATTTTCCGGAGTAGCCGAAAGACATATATCCAAATGCCCTGAACCCTATGACACTTGAAACATGACTATACCTCTACCCCTAACAGAACCAGATCATCCTGCGGCTCAATGTTTGTCGGCAACAGGCTGCTTGTTATTTCAACGACTGCCTTCTCGATCGATAAATGCCGTGTGCTCGCGCAGGCTTCTATGAGTTCTTTCATGCCCTTTTCTCTGCTCTTTTTCTCCTTTCCGATTTCCTCGATCAGGCCGTCAGTATATAAAAAGAACCGGTCACCTTTTGATACGATTTTGTTTACGGGTTCGAGGAAAACTGTTTCAAAGGCTCCAAGAACATCCCCTGCTGCCTCTAAAGATTCTGCGCTGCCATCAGTGCCGAGGTATATAACGGGTGGGTGTCCGGCACTTATAATTATCAGTTTCGACTGAATGCGGTTGAGATGGGCGTAGCAGGCGGTAAGGTGCTTTCCGTCCGTCATGATCGACCCCAACACACTATTGATGATCTTCACGGTCTCAAGCGGCGTATGCATGGGCTTGGCATTTTGGTTTATTAGTGCCTTCAACGCGGAAGTTATGTAGGATGCTCCCAGGTCGTGACCACTTATGTCAGCTACAAAATATCCGAAGATGCCCTCACTGATCGGAAAGACATCGTAAAAGTCACCACCTGCTTCCAGGACAGGTACATAGTTGATTCCGAACCTTGCTTCAGGAAAATCATCGGGGCGCACCAAAATCGCCTGCTGAGCATCATGTATCTGCTTTAATCTTGCTGCCTGCCCATCAATGACGGCTTGATAGGAAAACTTGAGTTTCAGATGAAGCCTGGTTCGGGCCAATACTTCCGCCTTTTCAAAGGGTTTTGTTATGTAATCGACAGCGCCCATATCAAAGCCCTTTGCCTTGCTTGAAACGTCATCAAGGGCTGAGATAAAAAGAATAGGTATATCCGTGGTTCGAGGGTCTTGCTTAAGCTTGGCACAGGTGTCGAATCCACTTTCGCCGGGCATCATGACGTCCAGCAGGATAAGGTCTGGCAGTTCAGCCCGGGCCAGTTTCCGTCCGTCTGGTCCGTCATAGGCCGATAGCGTCAGATAACCATCTGTTTGTAGAATGGCGGCCAACAGTTTGACGTTGAGTGGGTCGTCATCAATAATAAGAATGATTGCTCCTCTTTTTCCTGTCCATACATCCATTATTGCTAATTTAACCTCTCAGAAATTCTACAACTCATTGAGATTATAGATCTTTTGGTGGCCACTGTTTCATACCATTCAGATGGAGTACTGGAGTGTTGGAGTACTGGAGTGTTGGACACGTAGTGTAATGTTTTCAAGCCGTCAGGCGCAACCTTGCGCTCATGATGAGGCTTTGTTTCATATCCATTACTCCATCACTCCATCACTCCATACTCTCCACAACTTTAGGCACTTTAGGCACTTTAGCTCACTTTAGGCACTCTTCTTTAATTAAACCGGAATAATAAAGCAAAAGGTGCTCCCTTTGCCCTCTCCCTCACTCTCTGCCCAGATCTTGCCGCCGTGCAATTCAACGAGCCTTTTGGTCAGGGACAGGCCTAATCCGGTTCCCTTGTATCTGCGGCTCGTTATACCTTCGGCCTGTTCAAAAGGCTTGAAGATACGTTCCAGATCCTTCTCATTGAGGCCGATACCTGTATCAGAAACGGAAACTTCAATACACGTCTGATGTTCACCCGCAGCAAGCTTGCTCAATCCAATGGGGCCTTTGACAATTCTTAATTCCTCAGGGTCTTCAAGGCGGAGGCCGGGCCGAACCATACAATCAATAACTCGCGCTCTAGTACGCACCTTGCCGCCATCTGGCGTAAATTTGACAGCATTGGAGAGGAGATTGTTCATGATCTGCTCGAGTTTCAACACGTCCGCCCTTATGGTTTCCGGGGCGCCTTCAATGTCAATTGATACTCGTATGCCGTGCTCCATGGCCTTTTCCCTGACCGTTATCATGCACCCCAAAAGAACCGCTTTTAAATTACACTCAGACAGCTTGAGCTCCAACTTGTCTGCCTCCACCTTGGAAAGATCCAGGATGTCGTTTATTAGTGAAAGCAGGCGACGAGCGCTTTGAAGCACATCGCCCAGATATTCCTCCTGGACTTCATTCAAGTCGCCAAAGTGCTTATCTGTGACTAGCTCGGTAAAACCAATAATAGCATTTAACGGCGTACGAAATTCATGGCTCACATTGGCCAAAAAGTTGCTCTTGGCCTGACTGGCCGCCTCGGCCTCCGTGGCCATCTGGCTGGCCTGTTCCATGGCTTCTTCCAATTTTTTGTTCGTTTCCTGAAGTTGCCGTATAATATTTGCTTCCCTTTCAATCCGTTCTAGCTTGGCGCTTAACTCGCTCATTTCAAAGGGCTTGACCAAGAAATCAGCAGCTCCAGCGGCAATGATGTCGCCATAAGAATATTCCACAGCATGACCCGTCATGATAATGAAATCCAAATGGGGATAGCTGTCATGGGCCTGCAACATCAATTCGATACCATCCTTTCCCTCCATCCTGATGTCTGAAATGACCAGATCAAAATCTTGCTTACGAAGCATTTCCAAGGCCTCAGAAGCCTTTGGTGCGACCTCGCAGGCATAACCCATTTTCATAAGAAACCGCTGAACGAGCTTTTGGATTGCTTCATCGTCATCAACGATCAAAACAGATTTCGGCGGTGAAACTTCCATCGATTTTCGCCTATGCACTTCTCGTTCCCACGCGCACTTCTCGTTCCCACGCTCTGCGTGGGAACGGGCTACGCCGGGCGCTCTGCGCCCAATCAGGAACCCCTCACTACATGGCGCGGAGCGCCAACAGGCTCTGGTTCCCACGCAGAGCGTGAGAACCAGAATAAAACAGCCCGTCTATTCTCACTTTAGATATTGGGCGATAGTTTTCAGAAAACCTCTGGTATCAATCGGCTTGGTTATGTAGCCGGCACAACCGGCATCGAGGGCCTTCTCTTCATCCCCCTTCATTGCAAAAGCGGTTATGGCTATGACTGGTATACCCTCATAAATTCCCTCAACTATCGAACTTGTCCTTCCGAAAGTGGCACTGTTTTCCAATCTTTGTTTCATTTTTGCCCCCTGCCAACTGAACAGGCTTGGAACTTAGTTCGCTTCGCTCACAATTGGTCGAGTAGTTGAGTAGTTAAGAGGTTGAGTGGTCCAACGACCTCACAACTTAACCACTCGACTACTCAACTAAAGTCGTAGGAATTTCAATAGGTTGTAGAAATTCCGAGACGTTAAGTTAATGCAATGCACGATAGCGCAGTTGATGTCAGATGGAAGCAATTATCATGCCGGATTCTCCAAAGAAGAGTTGACACATAATTCTCAGCAATTGCAAAAGTTGGCGAGAGGGTCTCTGGGCCCTCCGGGGCGTAGGCCTCTCCGAGCTGTAGGCTCTACGAGGCGGAAGCCTGCTGGCCGGAGGCAAGGGGGCATAAGCGCTAAGTTGTTTTTGCCCAGGAGGGACTGAAAAAAAATGAACATCGAACATCGAACGTCCAACATCGAACGTTGAATGGGAAAAGATGAAGAAACAGACAGAGGAATTAATTAAACGTCTCGGAATTTCTACAACTCGTCGTAATCATTTATCTTTCAGCGGCAGTTTTTGTGCCATTGATCTGGAATGATGGAATAATGGAACAATGGAATATTGGAAATAAACGGCCGAAAAGAATCATTTCTAAT
>DAOVEU010000419.1:0-2500 GCA_030668805.1 Desulfobacterales bacterium | reverse complement strand
AAAAGACTTGATCATTAAGGGAAATGTCCTATGACAGAAAAAGTAGGGTTTCTGGGAAAGCCCGGTACAAAAGAGCGGGTCAAGACTCCCTCCGTGGTAAAGCGTCTCAACGCCGAGGTCCGGGCGCGGGTGGAGCGGGTAAAGCTCGTTGTCCTCGATGTTGATGGCGTGATGACCGACGGCCGGCTTTTCTATCACGATGACGGCACCGAGTCGAAGGCATTCGATGTGCGGGACGGCCACGGGACAAAGATGCTGAAGCAGACGGGCATAGAAACGGTCCTGGTTTCTGGCAGAAGTTGTCCCCTGGTGGACAAGAGGGCCGCGGATTTGGGAATAACCGAAGTGGTCCAGGGGGTAAGGGATAAAGTCCCGATCCTTGAGGAGATTCTTTCTCAAAGGGGCCTCAAGTTTGAGCAAGTGGCCTTTGTGGGCGATGATGTGGTCGATCTGACCGTCATGAACCGGGTGGGCTTTGCTGTTGCCGTGGCCGACGCCTCAGAGTACCTCTTTTATATGGCCCATTACGTCACCCTTGCTCCTGGTGGCAGAGGTGCAGTAAGAGAGGTGGCAGAGCTGATCCTCGGGGTCCAGGGATTGTGGGACAAGGTCGCGAGCCCGTACTTTGAGTAAGCCCTAACCCGGATAAACCGGAACCAAAAAGTGCCTAAAGCCTGCCCTGGCGCTACGTGCTTTAATCAGGCCGCTAAGCCTATATGCCCGGTCTGGGCCAGGATTTGAAGTGCCTAAGGTGCCTAAAGCCCGCCCTGGCGCGACAGAAGTTGGACCATGCCCAGTGGAGAAAAACCCGGTCTGGGCCAGGGTTAAGGACTGCGCTTTCAGCGCGCTGTATTTTAAAAAATGACATAACACCTCAACTTTAGGCACTTTAGATCACTTTAGGCACTTCGCACTTTTGCTTAATGGAATTATTTTTCTGCCAGAAAAAACACAAATTTCATTGTTAACGGACTAAAGACCGCCAATTCCTCACGCATAAATTTTTGAAAAACAGGCGCTTTTCCCGAGTTCTTCCTCAATCCTCAATAGCTGGTTATACTTGGCAACGCGGTCTGTTCGGGAACCGGAGCCTGTTTTTATCTGCCCGGCGTTCAGGCCGACAGATAGGTCTGCAATAAAGGTATCTTCGGTCTCGCCTGAACGGTGAGAGATGACCGTTTCATACCCGGCCTCCTTTGCCATTGCCACAGTTTCCAGGGTCTCGGTCAGGGTGCCGATCTGGTTCAGCTTGATCAGGATGGCATTGGCAATGCCACGATTGATCCCGTTTTCAAATATCTTGGGGTTGGTAACAAAGATGTCGTCCCCTACAATCTGTATCTTGTCTTCCAGGCGTTGGGTCATCATTTCCCATCCGAGCCAGTCCTGTTCGGCCAGACCATCCTCAATGGAAAGGATGGGATAAGCCTCTATAAGCTTCTCATAGTAGTCAATCATGGCCTGGGCATCCATCCCCTTTTTTCCTTCACCCTTCAACACATATTTCCCCTTGTGGTAAAACTCGTTGGCCGCAGCGTCAAGGGCTATGGCAATCTCTTTACCTGGTTTGTAACCGGCCTTTTCAATGGCCGTCATAATCAAACGAATGGCCTCCTCATTAGAGTCCAGGTTTGGCGCAAAACCACCTTCATCCCCCACTGCGACGTTGTGGCCCTCAGCCTTTAAGACTCCCTTTAGTTGGTGGAAGGTTTCCACCCCCATCCTGATCGTTTCCGCAAAGGTCCCGGCTCCTATGGGAACAACCATGAATTCCTGGATGTCCAGGTTGTTGGCAGCATGGGCACCACCGTTGATGATATTCATCATGGGAACAGGAAGGACCCTGGCATTTATTCCGCCGATGTAACGATAAAGGGGTAGCTGAAGGGCCTGAGCAGCGGCCCTCGCCGCAGCCAGAGATACCCCAAGAATGGCATTGGCCCCCAGGCTGGATTTGTTCGGTGTACCGTCAAGCTCTATCAGGCGATGATCCAGACTTGCCTGGTCGGACGCATCCATCCCCAAGATCGCAGGGGCGATGGCCTCCTTCACGTTCGCTACGGCCTTTGACACACCCTTCCCGCCATAACGCTTATGGCGCTTGTCTCGCAGCTCCAGAGCCTCCCGTTTTCCCGTGGAGGCACCCGAGGGAACGGCTGCCCGCCCCATAATGCCGTAGGCAACCATAATGTCCACTTCCACGGTCGGATTGCCCCGTGAATCCAGGATCTCCCTTGCCGTCACATCAATGATTTCAGTCATGACGTCCCTTTCTTATTAGTCCGTTAGTTGTGAAATTCGCGTTTTTTCTGGTAGAAGGTTTTTGCCATGTTCAACAAAAAGTGAGCTAAAGTTAATGTGCACGCCCCCGCCTGCCAACGCCTGACTTGCCGGGTAGCTGCAATGCCGCACACATGGCAATGGCGGGCAGGTTCGGCGTGGTCAGTCTTAAAAACAAGTTGCGCTGAAAGCGCATTCCTTAACCCTGGCCCAGACCGGG
>DAOVEU010000183.1:0-5096 GCA_030668805.1 Desulfobacterales bacterium | reverse complement strand
TGTCCCAGAAATCCTCCAGCGTGTGCGCCCCCGGAAAGATCCCGCCGATTCCAACAATGGCTATGGTCGGTTCCTTTTTCATTGGTGATTGTGGCATCCTTCATTTTCGCCATAAAGTAGTTTACACCTATTGACCAGTGTTCAGGTTTCAGTGTTCAGGTTTCAGGTCTTGCTTTTTCAGTTCCTGACACCTGACACCTGACACCTGACACCTGGTGCCTGGTTTCAGGTTTCAGGTTTCAGGTTTCAGTGTTCAGTGTTCAGTGTTCAGTGTTCACGTTTCACGTTTCACGTTTCAGTGTTTCTTGTACCTGACACCTGACACCTGACACCAGACACCAAAAAGTACACCAGACACCAAAAAGTACACCTGACACCAAAAAGTACGAACAAAAGAATTTATCTCTTGGCACCCGCATTCTTGAAAAGTGTAAACCGAGGAATGAAGGATGCCGTGATTGTGTTTAAGCGTCTTGGTTAGGTAACACAAACTATTAGCTTAAGGCAAGGACACCATCGTGAGGTCAAGGGTGACGGCCGTTTTCCCCCTCACCCTCTCCCGCGAGAGGAGGGGGAACTAAGCGGAGCCCCTGAGTTCTTATGTGAAGTGTGTGATTAAGCAAGGCAGTCTGAAAATTCGTTGCCAATTGTGCTACAAATTGTTTTTCTGAGTAGCCTTCATAAAAAGCTCCTGGGCCTTTATGATCGCAGAAAGGTCGTCAACACCCATGACCTCATTTTCATCCCCAATCACGTATCCTACAGGCAAATCATCGTCATTCATATATTCCACAATGTCTGTGATAAAAAATTCTTCCACCTCGGTCAGTTTCCCGTTAATTTCCTTGTGCACTATGTGAGGTCTTGATGCAAGTACAGAGAGGCAGTGGATAAGATCATTTTTCCTTACAGCATAAATCCCTGAATTGCAGATCTGAAGTTCTTCCTGCTTTCCTTCTGGGAATGTTTTCCAGTATTTCCATTCGATGATTTTTTTTACCTGATCACCTTCTACTTCCAGTACACCGTACTGCTTCTTATCCTCAGGCCTGAATCCGAGCACTGTCAGGCTGTTGTTTTTCAGGTTTTCGGCAAGTTCCCTGTATGTGGCACTCTTGACCAGGGGCACATCTCCCATGGTGATGATCAGGTGATCGCATTCCTGGACTTCCACAAATTCACGGGCCGCAAGCAATGCTCCGCCGGTACCGTTCAACACTGGTTGTTCACAGTATGTCAGGTTAAACCTCCGTGTGGCATCTATCACATCTTCCTTTCTGTGATTGACAACCACAGCCTTTGGCCCGGAGGGCAGATTGTTTAGAATTTCCAATAGGATAGGGTTGCTACCTTCGTAATGTGATTTTCCCGGATGCAGGGGAAGAAGGGTTTTGCTGCCATCGAAGTCTTTCATTCGGGTACCCCTTCCTGCTGCCAGGATCAGGGACGCTGTTGTTGTTTCCAAGGCTTTCTCCAAGGATCTTTTTTGGTAATAAATTTTCAGGGAAATGGATATTTATAGGACATGATTTCACATTTTCTTAAAGATTTCGTCAAGAAGCGATGGCAACCTGTACGCCTTCCTATAGGTTTATTGAGCGATTTTTCCCAAATTTGTGGTAGGCGCGGGCTTTAGCCTGCGTTGAATGAAACCAGATGGGTGACTGTGAATCGCGCCAATCCACGCAACCTAAAGGTTGCGGCTACAAGAATCGCTCAATTTAGGTATGAATCGGCGTATTAGTCCTTCCCAACCGTTAACTTGATAGTATAGGGATTTCCTTTTTTTCAGCGGCATAGCCGCGTTACATAAGATCGCGGAGCGATCTTATAACCTGTTCCGGCGGAAGGTCTCAGCCAGTGATGGTTCTTCAAGGCTCGTATAGCCTTCCATGCGGGCGATGAGTTGACCATCGCGGTCCAGGAACTCGATATCGGCCTGGACACGGGCAGTGGCTTGCTCCGCAATCCGGATCACGATTCGAACCCCGTTTTCGGGAAAGGCGGTTTGAAACTGGCGGTACCTGGCTGCCGATACCGGAAGTGACGGGACACCATGCGCCTCCAGGCTCCAGAGGATCATCATCTGGAAGCTTGAATCAAGCACAAGGGGGTCTGAGAGCCAGTTTTGCCGGAGGGGTTGTTTTATCCACTCCGAGGGGGAAGGCGCTGACCGGCTCCAGGCTACCATCCCTTGATCGCAATACCCTTCGATATTCTCTATGCCGGAAAAATCCTCGCCGTGAAAGAGGGAGCCGTTTGAGTAAATCTTGCCATTTTGAGGATACGGTTTAAGGGCAGGCTCGGCAAGGTGCGGTGTCCCAGCCTCCATACGAGTGGTCAGCACAATATCTGCCTGGGCATGAACGATCTCTCCTGGGCCGTCCACGCAACACAACTGCACAGGGACCAGCAAGTCACTCCCTTCTCTTCTTGCCCTGCCTGCGCGCATGCGAATGGGAACGGTCTCATTTCCGTCAAGGGCCAAACGGGAATGGATCTCAAGGTCGTTGAATCCATGAAACTTCAAGCCCGGGTTGCCGTGCATGGCCCCGTGGCCGAGCCACTCGATGATGACGGCCATTGGGAGGACCGCCTGGCCATCAATCTCGTGGGACCTCAAGAAGGGATACTCGTCAACCGAGAGCGTATATTCCAGGGCCACCGCGTACGACGGGGATGTTGAAGGTCCTTCCTCGCACCCATGCCCGGTCTGCCCGGCCGGGATGGCAGTGCCTTTTCCAAGAACCACCACCTCCACGGGCCGTTCACCGTTGGAGCTGAGTTCCCGGACAAGGTATTCGGCTCCTGCCTCAAGAGGGATCAGTCCCACGCCTTCGTCCTGAAACATCTTTTTTAAGGCCGGGGTGACCATCCCTCCGTCCCAGGGTCCCCAGTTAAAGGCGACCACGCGACAATCTGGCCGCTTACGGGCCTGCTCTTGCGCCATCTTATTCAATACCTCATTTGCCACTGCATAGTCGACCTGACCTGTGCGGCCGTAACGGCCTGTAGACGATGAGAAGAGGCCCATAAACTTGAGGTCTTCTGACTCAAGGGCGGAAAGCAGCGATATAAGCCCGTTCACCTTGGTCGAGTAGACCAGCTCGAACTGCTCAGGCGTCTTTTCCTCAATCAGGCGGTCGGCGAGCGTCCCTGCCCCGTGTATAAGCCCGCGGACCGGCCCGAGTTCTGCCCGGATCTCCTCAATGACCGCATCTACGGCCTCCTGATCACGGACATCGACTGACCGGTAAATCAAGCGCGAACCAGCCGCATTGATACGCTCAAGGTTCTTGATGATCTCCCGGTTGGCCATGATCGAGTGGTACTCGCTCTCGATTTCTCTCGGGGCCATTGGCTTGTCCGCGTGTTCAAGCAGGGCTTTCTTGACGGAGACCTCGTCAACAAGACCGGTCAGCCAGTCCGGCTCAGGATGGGGGAGAGGGCTTCGTCCCAACAACGCCAAAGCCGGTTGCCATGCCCTGGCAAGTGCCACGGCAGCCTCGGCAGTCACCCCGCGGGCGCCCCCGGAGATGACGACCACATCCCCAGGGTGAAGCGCGGTAGTCACCTGGCAGGTCTTGATAGGCGCCGGGCAAAGCTCCAGGCCGATCCTGCCCCGTGATGATATGCCTACCTCTGCAGGACCTGTAAGGAGCATCTCTTCTGCGATGGCCCTGGTGATTTGCTCCACATTGTCATCATCCGCATCAATGTCCATGGCCTTGCAATGGACTTCAGGCCACTCATGTCTCGCTGTCTTTGAGAGCCCGGCAAGCCCGCCGGAAAGGGGATCACTCTTGCCATTAAGACCGTAGAGTCCGAATGCCCCGTCAAGACGCGACACTGTGGCAAGCACAGCCCCGTGGTTTCGCCCCGCCTGGCGCAAGACAGGCCCGGCCTGTTGCAGCAGATGAAATGCCGATTTCAGGAAATCATGCCCGACCCTGGGCGCCTGCGACAGTATGAGCAAACCCTCAAGCCGGGAAGGCGGCTCCAGCCGCCCTCCTGCTTCCAGATGAATCAATTCCGGTCGATAACCGCGCTGTTTCAATTCTTCCACGATCCCGGATGCCAGGGCAGAGCCGTCCGCGGCCACCCAGATGCGCCCCCCCCTGGACAATGTGATCCCCTCGCGAGCCGGGTGGTCATTGAGGCTTACGGGCATGGGCACGTGCCTTTCAATTGCATCTTCTGTATCTTCCGGGCTCCCCGGCTTCTCGGATACGCTTTCTTCCAGGCTCAAGGTCTGAACCGCGGCATCTTCAATCTCCTTGCTCTCTTCCAGATCCTTTTGACCACTCAGGAATTGCGCAATTTGTCCCAGCGTCTGGAGGCTTCCCCAATGCTCGGTCCCTACTGACGGCATATCAGGGAGCTTCTTGCCCAGGGCTGAGAGGATCTCCACCCGCTTGATCGAGTCAATACCCAGGTCAGAATCGAGCCCCATCTCTAAGGAAAGCATTTCCACCGGGTATCCGGTCTTTTCTGCCACCACCTCGAGCAAGACCGAAGATACCTGGTCAGACGATAGGTCGGACGATGGCCCAGACGACGGCCCTGCTATCTGATCAACCGGCTGGTCGATACTTTCACCAACTGATATTTCAGAAGGGCTCCCTGCGCTCAGGAATTGCACAATTTGTCCCAGCGTCTGGAGGCTTCCCCAATGTTCGGTCCCTACTGACGGCATATCAGGAAGCTTCTTGCCCAGTGCTGTGAGGATCTCCACCCGGTTTATCTAGCCACTACCCAGTTCAGAATCGCGCCCCATCTGTTAGGAACTCCTTTCCACCGGGTATCCGGTCTTTTCTGCCACCACCTCAAGGAGCGTCTTCTCAATATACTCCTCATCACCCTCTGCGGCCGGAGCGGCCTTGTCGGGCATGTCGGGCATGTCGGGCATGTCGGGTGTTGATGCCGCAATCGGTTCCAATCGATCGGGGGAAGGTCCTGGTACGGTCTCCACGGCTTGAATCGCTCCTCCGGCCCCCCAGGCCGTTTGAAAGAGCTGTTGCTGTTGCTCAATCAGCGATTGCAGGGTTTGCTGTGCCTTTTCCTGGCCCGCGAGAAACTGACGGTGGAGTTCTGCA
>DAOVEU010000289.1:0-3676 GCA_030668805.1 Desulfobacterales bacterium | reverse complement strand
GAATATAGCCGGAAAGGCATAATCCTCCAATTCCTGGTAAAAGTACTTTGCGTACCAATCTCCTTTTTTCTTCTTGTTCCCAATGGAGAGGCCAACGAGCCAGCCTGAATCGCGATCATCACCCGAATATTTTTCCAGTTTTTCAGGATCGCTGTCTCCGGGCTCGACAACTTTCTCTATGAGCTCATCAAAATCGGCATCCGCGGTCTTGATATAACTTCAAAAGACGGAAAAAGGTACGGGCAGGACCTCTTTTATCTTGAGTTTTGCTCCCAGTTCCCAGCATCCGAATTCATTGAGAAGCTTTCCGTCGCCATCGAAGATCATTTGCTGGCTGTGTTTATGATTGTATCCCAAGAATCCTGTGGTATCAGTCAGGTCGCCATACTGCATGGTATCCAGGTTCACAAAATCATAATAGGTTGCGGCAAACTCAAGCTTCATGGTTTTGGCCGGCTTGATTGCGGTGCCCAATTGATATGCAAGGAGGGTGGGATCACTGTCAGTGTCCTTTAATTTCAACTCCTCGATGAACCACTGGCCCAGGTTTGCAAAGATCTCGACATTGTCAGTGATATCAAATTTGAGGCTTTCAGAAACCCCCTCCGGATTGACGTCAGGGTCCCAGACCAGGGGTGCCGTAAAAAGTGGATTCTTATGTTTTCCACCTGTGATCTTAAGGAAATCCGCAGGCTTCCAGGACGCGTAGGCCTTGTCGATAAAGATCTTCTTGCCTCTCGCATGTTCATCAAAGCTTTGGTTCGTGGTATTCTGGTAACCAGATCCGGAAGCCAACCTGACGCCAACTTCCGTGGTCTCTGTTGTTTTTGCTTTGATACCAAAACGGAGGCGGAACCGCTCACGGTTGCGGTGATATTTTTCTTCGTCTTTACCCGCTTTCTTTTCAGTCCTCCACTGAGTATCATGGCGGAGCCTTAGATCTCCTTTGAAATCCATTTTTTCTAAGACCTTAAGACTTTTTTCTTTGGCCTTATCCTCATTCGCTTCCCTGGCCTCGTCCTCGGTAATGACTCCTTTTTCCTCTAAGATATCCACCAAGTCGCCTGCCCTGGCCTGAATGTTGGTCAAAAGCACGAAAATCGCACAGAGCAATACACTCAACTGTAATTTTTTCATCTGTTTCCTCCTGTTGAAAGTAGTTTTAGTGCCAATCGGTATGGGAAACCGGGCAACATCCTGCTCAAGCCTACGATCACCTCCCCTGCCTCAAGATGTGGCAAGTAGCCATCTGCCAGCAGCAAGGATTAAAACAAAGATGTCTCAGAATGATTACGGATTTGTTAATGTTTTGTTACAATGAATCGATTGATTATGATTTTCTATACTCCGTCCGCTTGCGGCGGAGTATTTGATTTTGGAAGAACTCCAAGAACTGTTTTTTGGGGAAAACGGCAAAAAAATATGTACTTGTATCAAAGTCAAGTTGCTATTATCATAATTTCTGGTTGCTTCGAACCATTTCAGGCGGTTTCCTGATTCCTTTGGTTCCAAAAACGCGCCCTGAAGCGAGCGGTAAGCAAACATACCCTTCAAACCGGACTGAACTGCTCCCGATTGGCGATTCCCCGAGGGCTTTAACATGAGATTACTCTTGGTGGAAGATGACCTGAAAACAGCCTCTTTCATAATGAAAGGGCTAAAACAGGCAGGGTTCGCCGTGGATCATGCTGCTGATGGTGAGGACGGCCTGCATCTGGCCCTTCATGAGTGACTGATTGGGGACGGGTATTGATATATTGATAAAGGATAGGATATCAATATATCAATACCCGTCCCCTAGTCCCGCGAGAGTTTCTGGAAGATCGTCGAGGCCTTGGCTCGCAAGGTTTTGCCGGGGGTGTGGGTGCTCATCACCGGCACGGCAAGTTTTATCATGGGCCTTGTCGGACTCGCCGTGATCGGGCTTTATCTCGTCTTTTTGCTCCTGGATTACCAGAAGGTCAGACACGGCTGGAAGGACCTGCTCCCGCCCGCTTACCGGGAGGCGGTCACTGGCTTTGTTAGCGATTTCGACTCAGCCATGAGGCGCTATTTCCGGGGCCAGGCAGCCGTGGCCTCCATTGTCGGGGTTTTGTGCGCCATGGGTTTTTGGCTCATCGACCTGCCCATGGGTATTTTGCTGGGCCTGTTCATTGGGCTTTTGAATATGGTCCCCTATCTGCAGGTTGTCGGGCTCATACCGGCCTTTTTGCTGGCACTTGTCCACTCGTTGGAGGCCGGGAGCAACTTATGGGCGGTCCTGGGGCTGACAGGCCTGGTCTTCGTAGTCGTTCAGATAATCCAGGACGCAATACTGGTCCCCAAGATCATGGGCCGGGTCACAGGCTTAAGCCCGGCCATGATCTTGCTGTCCCTATCCATATGGGGGAAGTTATTGGGCATTTTCGGGCTCCTTATTGCCCTGCCCATGACCTGCCTCCTTTTGGCATACTACCACCGCTTTTTGGTCTCGGGCGTAGCCGGGGACTCCTCCCCGCCCTCGGCCGCGGATGAAATTTGAGAGTGGCAGTTAATGCGGTAATCACAAGGCTTCGAACGATACGTATGGTTTTGAGTTTGTTCTGGTTCCGATGCTCTGCGTCGGAACCCTGGCCCAGACCTGGCTTATAGGCTCAATCGGCTGACCTGAGCATGCAGCACCTTGTGGACTTAGCAGGCTGATTCGAGCACATCGCGCCAGGGCAGGCCCATTCGAATAGACGCTCTGCGTCTGTCCTTTCAAAGGCGCAGAGCGCCAAGCAGAGTACGTTCCCACGCAGAGCGTGGGAACGAGGCAAGACAGGGAAGTACCTTGAGGGAATTGAAGAAAATCAAAGGAGGCCGGTGTGCCCAAAATTCCGCGTGTGATGAGCACCCAGCATCCTGACAATGTCCGTTTGCCTTTTTTTGCAGAAAGCCCGGACATGTCAGGTGAAGATGAAATAAAAGAGGCCTATTACGCCTTTTCCCATCTCGGCTGCGATGAGCAGATGTGGGACTGTGAGGGTAAGGAAGTCGATGCCTTTGTAGTAAGGAAACTGCTCACCAGATACGAACATTTCTTTGAAGAAAAGAGGCTGGGCCAGGACGTCTTTATTACCCTGAGGGTTCCGAATCCCACTGTGGAAAAAGCTGAGGCCAAGGTCCTTATTGAAACCCTGGAGGAAATTCCCCGGTCTTTTGATTCGGCCAGGCTCTTTTACAATGAGGATATCCCTCCTATCTTTGAGGTAATCCTCCCCATGACTACCACCTCAAAGTGCTTGAACAGAATCTACTATTACTACAAGGACTTCATCGTGGGGAAGCAGAACCTTCCCTTCTATCCGGGAGATATTACCATCGCTGAGTGGGTCGGGAAATTCAAGCCGGAGACCATACAGGTTATTCCCCTGTTTGAAGATCGGGAGCACATCCTAGAATGTGATCAGATTTTGAGGGAGTATCTGAAAAACAAGAAAGTTCCCTATCAGAGAGTCTTTTTGGCCAGGTCAGACCCGGCCATGAATTATGGGATGGTCAGCGCCGTGCTCTGCAACAAAATAGCCCTGCAAAGGCTCCGCCGCCTTTCTCAGGAATTGGAGGTAGAAATTTATCCCATACTTGGAGTCGGTTCCGCTCCCTTTCGAGGGAATCTCAAGCCTGGGAATGAAGACAGGGTTCTTTTCGAATACCC
>DAOVEU010000255.1:0-3962 GCA_030668805.1 Desulfobacterales bacterium | reverse complement strand
TACTGTGGAACAGGCTGTGGGGTCCTTTTCCAGGTGATGGACGGGAAGCTCGTGGGTACCATGCCCATGAAAACACATCCTGTCAATGAAGGAAAACTGTGCATCAAAGGCTGGAATCTCCATGAGCATGTGAACAGCTTTATGCGCCTGAAACAACCACTGGTCAAAACGTTTGGCAGATTCATTAAGACAGACTGGGACGAAGCCATTCAACTCACGGCCGATCGTTTCCGGGAAATTATTGAAAAATACGGACCGGACAGCATCGGTGTGCTGGTGTCGGCCAAAATTACCAATGAAGAAAATTACCTGGGTCAGAAATTTGCCCGAGCCGTCATCGGTACCAATAATGTGGATCACTGCGCCCGTCTCTGACACTCTTCCACTGTGGCCGGTCTGGCCGCCGCCTTCGGGAGTGGTGCGATGACGAATTCCATTGCAGAAATCGAAGAGGCAGGCTGCATTTTCGTCATTGGTTCCAACACAACAGCATGCCATCCCTTGATAGCCAGGCGCATATTCAGGGCCAAAGAGAAGGGGGCCAAATTGATTGTAGCCGATCCCAGAAATATCCAGTTGAGCCGGTTCGCGGATATTGCAGTGACCCACCGTCTTGGAAGCGATGTGGCCTTGCTCAACGGAATGATGCACATCATTATCCAAAACGGCTGGCATGCCAAAGACTACATCGCACAGCGAACCGAAGACTATGAGGCCCTTGAAAAGGTTGTCAACACTTATACTCCCGACAAGGTACAGGCTATTACCGGGGTTGACCCGAAGAATCTGGAACAAATGGCTGAACTTTATGCCACCAATCCACCGGCCAGCCTCCTGTATGCCATGGGCATCACCCAGCACACCACCGGGGTGGACAACGTTATATCCTGCTGTAACCTGGCGATGCTATGCGGAAATGTGGGGATCCGTGGTAGCGGTGTGAATCCATTAAGGGGGCAGAATAACGTTCAGGGCGCCTGTGATATGGGAGGGTTACCCAACGTGATGACGGGCTATCAGCCGGTTTCTGATCCGAAAATAATTGAAAAATTCTCTAAAGCCTGGGGCAAAAAACTTTCGGCCCGGCCCGGCTTAACTATAACGGATATGATCCCGGCCATGCTGGAAGGAAAGCTGAAAGGGCTCTATGTCATCGGGGAGAATCCCAAACTCAGCGACCCGGACTGGAATCACTTAAATCATGCCCTCAAAGAACTTGATTTTCTGGTCGTTCAGGAGCTGTTTTTATCGGAAACTGCCCAGGTGGCGGATGTGGTCTTTTCCGCCGCGTCGGTAGCTGAAAAAGAAGGCACGATTACAAATACGGAACGTCGCTGTATGCGAATGCGCAAGGCGATTGAGCCTATCGGCAACACCCTTTCCGACTGGGAAATTATATGCAAACTTTCAACAGCCATGGGCTACGAGATGAATTATGAAAACCCTGAAGAAATTTTTAACGAAATTGCATCAGTTACACCAAAAAGCTATGCAGGCATGACCTATGATCGTCTTGGCTTAGACGGACTGCATTGGCCCTGCCCGGACACTGACCACCCGGGAACGCCCTATCTGCACAAGGATCAATTTACCCGGGGTAAGGGTAAATTCCACGCCATCGAATATAAGGATCCGGCGGAAATGCCCGACAAGGAATACCCCTACTTTCTTACCACCGGCCGGATGTTTGCCCATTTCCATACCGGCACGATGACCAGAGTTTCTCCGCATTTGGATGTCGAACAAACTACGGGTTATGTGAGCATCAATCCAAAAGACGCCGCGGCGCTGGAGGCCAAGGAGGGCGATGTGCTCATTTTATCGTCGCGCCGAGGCCAAATAGAGGCCCCTGCGAAGCTAACCAACTCAGTGGCACCAGGGTTGCTTTTTCTGCCCATTCATTTTGGAGAAAACCCGACAAATGTACTGACCAATGCTGAGGCCTTTGACCCGCTGGCCAAGATCCCGGAATTCAAGGTAAGTACCGTGAAGATCCAAAAACTGTCTGAGTAGAGACAGTTAGAATCTTGTTAATGCTTAAACGCCCTCTGACCTGTAAAGACCATAATCACCTGGGGGTCTGCCCCGTTGCAGGCCTCGATCACCTCAAAGTCCCTCATAGATCCGCCAGGCTGCACAATGGCCCTTATGCCTTCCCGAATAGCCACATCTACACCATCCCTGAAAGGAAAGAATGCATCGGAGACCATACAGGACCCGATGAGCCCACCCTTTGCCTCCTTTGTTTTACGATCGATTTCACTAAGGAGTTCTCGGCCTTTCCGGCCTTTCTCAACGGCCAGTTCCAGCTCCTTGTAAGGAACCCCGTGCTCCTTGAAACAGATAGCATCCGCATACTTGGTGTATGCCTTGAAAATACCGATTTCAGCCACACCGACCCTGTCCTGCTCGCCGGTTCCGATCCCCACGGTCACACCATCTTTCACATAGATGACAGAGTTAGAGGTAACACCCTGCTCCACCTGCCAGCCAAACAGCATATCCGCATACTCGTTCTCTGTGGGCTTACGCTCAATGCTGTAAGTCTTGCCCTTGTGCTCGGCGGTGGCTACAGTAAAGTCTTCGGAAGTCTTGATCCGGTTTAACGGGGACTGTTGAACCACAATCCCACCGTCAATCAGGCTCTTTAAGTCCACAAATCTCATATTTGTATATTCGGAAAGCCGATCCATCCGGCTGATACGTATGACCCGCAGATTGGCCCTTTTGGATAGAATGCCAATTGTCCCCTCTTCAAAGTCAGGTGCTGCCACCACTTCCAGGTAGTTCCTGGACACCATTTCAGCGGTTGCCAGGTCCAGGGAGCGATTAAAAAGGGCACACCCCCCAAAAGCGGCAATCCGATCTGCCATGTTGGCTTTGTCATATGCTTCGGACAGGGATGATGCACAGGCAACACCACACGGATTGTTGTGTTTGACAATTACCACGGCAGGATCGGTAGTGAGATATTTCATAATATTAAGGGCATTGTCCACGTCCGTCAGGTTGATTTTGCCCGGATGCTTTCCGCTCTGGATCATGTCTTCTTCGGAAATAGCCGAAACCAGGCCACGCCCGGAGTCGATGAATTGACACTTACCCAAGGTCAGATTGCCGTTTACAAGCTCGTACAGGGCAGCCTCCTGGCCCGGGTTCTCACCGTAACGAAGCCCTTTCTCAATGGTTTCACCTGTCTTCTCATCCTTGATTTTCCAAGATCTTTTCTGATAACGAAGGACCTGGTCACCAAAAGAAATAGTTATCTCAGCAGGAAAGTGGTCATCCATTACAGTCCGGTACATTTTTTTCAGATCTTCAGCCATATCTTCATCCTTCCTTATGGTTTGTCATTTGTCATTCGTCAATAGTCATTTATGGATGGTCGCTAACTACTCAACCGCACTCTTGTGCTTCTCTATGCATGCATACGCGTTATGGTTGTGAATCGACTCAAAGTTCTCAGATTCGACTGCAAACCAGGTTATATTAGGATCATTGTTGAGTGTAAGCGCGATTTCTCTGACAATATCTTCAACAAACATGGGGTTGTTATAGGCCGCCTCTGTCACATATTTTTCGTCTTCCCGTTTCAATACAGAATACACATCGCTGGACGCGGTTTTCTCAACGAGCTTAATCAAATCCTCTATCCATACAAACTTCTTAAATCTCACCTGGAGGCGGACCTCGCCCCGCTGGTTGTGGGCGCCAAATTCGCTTATCTCCTTAGAGCAGGGGCAGAGCGTGGTTATGGGAACATTGATCATAATGACAAGGTCGCTTCCCTTGTTCAGGGACCCCTTAAAGGTGCATTTATATTCCATAAGACCTTGAATCCCACTCACCGGCGCTGCCTTATTGATAAAGTAGGGAAAAGTGATTTCCATATGCGCACTTTCCGCATTAAGCCTGTCTTTCACTTCCTGGAGGATTTGAGAGAAATTCTCAAGGGATATGCG
>DAOVEU010000405.1:0-2634 GCA_030668805.1 Desulfobacterales bacterium | reverse complement strand
TGGTTGTTTTGAGAAGCGGCTCCCAAGAAGGATCTTTCCAGGTTCCTAGACGCGTATGCATATCAAGATATTTCTGTGGAATAGGATGCGTTCCCACCACCACTTTCACGTCGTAGTGTGCTTCGAGAAAATCTTTAAAGGTGTGAATGTAGGGGCAAGGCGGATAACCCACGACAAGACCCGTGGCTAAATGGATAACTTGTACGCCGTTTTTCACCATTTCGTCGCCTGCGTACTCAATATTGCCGCCTGGACATCCGTCACAAGTTGTATAACCAACCAATTCCACTTCTTGATCAGCATAAATGCTGAACGCGCCTTCCCTATTACCCATCGCCCGGAAACACTTTCCACCAGCACAACGACGATAGCGATCGCAGATGATGATCCCTATTTTTGCTTTTGTACTCATTTCTGCTCCTTTTTGATGTTTGTAGTGGGACACGATGGTCTCCCTTGAACTGAAAGCGAGGCACCCTCGTTTGCCATTACCTGACATGGGTGTTCTGCCCACCTCACTTTCTGGATCGAGCATTGATTGAAGATCAAACTAATCAATAATCTCTGAAACATCGGTAACCTTGATGCCCCTCTTTTCCAATTCGTCCATAAACACACCATAAAGCTCTCCTTTGATGACGTTCTCAGGAGGGATAATCCCTTTTTGTATTATCGCTCCTCTACCTATGAGCAACGCTCCTATAGCTGCAGAAAAACCGGTGACCCGCGCCATAGCAGAGATTCCATTTTTAGTATCCGCCTCATCCCATAAGTAGTAATTCAACCTCGTTCTGTAACCATCTTCCATGCCCACCACCGTGTTCCACATCACACAAACATCCGTGTCGCCCGCGCGTGGCAGGAGTTTGGGTTCAATCAAAGCAAGCAGGAACTCGCGCGGCGCGATCTTCACCCCGTTTATGTCCAGGGGCTTAAGGTCTAGCAAGCCGCACTCCTTTAAAACCTGGATTCCCTGCCAATGTCCCGGCCAACGGATTGTCTTCTCCGCGAATTCATTGAGGGTTGGCCGCGTGAAGATGAAGCTGGGCATCCCTGGTGTGATGGCGCATTCCAATATTTCCTTCTTGCCAAACTGAGCGAATCTGAATCGCTCAAGTTCACTCGCTGCATTCACTTCAACAATCTTGCCGTTCTTGATCACCTTTACCCTGACCATGTACTCTCTCAACACGTGCTTAAAGGCCCAGGTGATCATGTACCCGAGTGGATGATTACTGGCAGCCTCCTTTGCGGGAATCCCTCCAACCCTGGCGACGGCGGATTCGGCTCTATCCAGTTTCCTGATGCCTTCGCCCAGTGTAATGTTGCTAATGCCTGGGGCAAAACCCATCCCATCAAGGAATGTCACACCGCGCTCCACAGCCTTTTGGTGCAGCCACTCGCCATAGTCGTCCACAGGCATGCCACCAGGCATCTCTAAACCTTCAACCTCATAAGGGTCCGGTCTGCGATGATACTCTTCAAGCATATCAACAATATTCAAGCCGGTCTCAATAGCTGTCTCGACAATCTTATAGCTTGTCTTCCTGTCAGGCAGGGCGATCACGCCAACGTCGTAATGCTGCATCAAGCTTTTAACCGATTGTGTCTCGGCAATATCAAGGACGTGCGTTCTTGTTTTGGGGCTGTCGATCCAGACCTTTGTCCTCTCGAGTGCATCTTCCCGCCTGCCGATGAGGCCAACTGTGTCTACATCGTTTGCTTTGACTAAATCCCAGGCAACGGCAGCGCCTATCTTCCCTGATCCACCAAATATCAGAACGTTCATTTTCGCGACCTCGCCCTTACTTCTGTTAATATCCTGGCTGTTTGTTGAAGAAAATAATTTCGTCTAAACTATCAGGCAGGATATTTCGACTATTGGACCAAAGCAATTACTTCGTCAAGGTCAATTCCCAGGCGGCGCAGCGTCTGCAGTGTGGGAATCCCGTTATTGTCCCAGCCGCGGCGGGCATAAACCGCATCTAACAATTGTTCATAGCGAGCCTCTCGATGCTCGCGCAGACAGGCCATTTTTCCCTTGGTTGTCAGGTCGGTCGGATCAACTCCAACCACCTGCTGTAGTTGGCTGTCGTA
This sequence comes from Desulfobacterales bacterium, assembly GCA_030668805.1. Lineage (GTDB taxonomy): Bacteria > Desulfobacterota > Desulfobacteria > Desulfobacterales. The sequence goes on along the minus strand of DAOVEU010000405.1, from coordinate 537 downwards.
ATACCCGGCGCGGGACTCATATTCGTCCATGGTGACCGGTCCTACAGCACGATAGGGCGGGTAGTCATGCTCTCGGGTGCCAAACCCCATTTTCAGGTTGAAGATCCGCTGGAAATTGTACACCCGCTCTGATTGTTGAATCAGGTCATCGACTGTTACCGACCGACCGGTTACACCCTCATAAAGCCAGGTGTAGTTCTCCACGTGTTCCGGAACCTTCGCTGGTTCATCGGTATGGGCATTGTCGGCTGGGAGAATATCGTTCCAGGGTAGCTTGCACAGGCCATGCAGGCTGAACCAGGTACGCCACATGGGGAAATAGTGCAGGGCTTCGGCCTTATCTTCAAAGGTTGGAAGTTGGTTATTAACTTGATCCATGAAGATGAGCCAGGCTTCGTCGTGCTGCGCTCCCTTGAGCGCCATAGCGTAGCCTCCCTGCTGTGCCAGAGATTCCTTGGTGACATACTCTGAGAATTCCAGCCCTTTGACTTCCATGCCAATGTCCTGTAAGAAAGACGGGTCCGCGCCATAAGTTTC
>DAOVEU010000114.1:0-6289 GCA_030668805.1 Desulfobacterales bacterium | reverse complement strand
GACAAATGACGAAAAAAAGGAGGGTTTGAAAATGTTAAAGAATTTAAAACTAGGGACCAAGATAGTTGGCGGTTTTGTCACCGTGCTGGTTCTACTCACTGTGGTGGCCTATGTCGGTTACAACGGCCTGTCAGGCGTTGCAGACAGGGTGGACAAGGCCGATGATGTGAACCGGCTGATCAAATCCATGCTAACATCGCGCCAGCAGGAAAAGAATTTCATCATGCGCGGAGACAAAAAATATGTTGATGGGGTTGCGGAGCAAGTAGAGGCCATAAAAAAGCAGGCAAACGAGACCAAGGACAAATTCAAGGACCCTGCTAACAAACGGCAAATGGACGATGTATTGGCGGCGATTGGCCAATACGAAAAGGCGTTTGGGGAGTACGCGACATTTGCGGAGAAAGAGAAAGCTGCCGATGCTGATATGGTCAAACACGCCAGAGAGCTTCAAGCGGTTGCTGACGACATGCGCCAGGAGCAAAAAGCCGAGTATGTAGCGCTCCGTAAGGCAAACGCTAAGGATGCGCAGCTTGACGACAAATTGACCAAGGCTGATGATGCCAACCGCATCATCAAGTGGACTTTGGAAGCCCGCCGGCAGGAGAAAAATTTCATTATGCGCGGCGACCACAAGTATATCAGTCGTGTTGACAAGTGTGTAGAAGATATCATCAATCTGACCAAAGACATGAAGTCGCGGTTCAATCAAGCGAAGAACCAGCAGCAGGTCGACAACATAATTGCCGCGGTTCAGGGTTATAAGGCGGCATTCGACGAAATTGCGGCGTTGCATGAAAAGCAGGCGGCAGCCGACGCGGAGATGGTGACGGCAGCAAGAGGCGTTCAGGAAGTCTGTGATACGGCCCGTGCTGATCAGAAAGCCAAGATGGATGGCCAGATAGCCACGGCCAACAGTGTTATGATCATCGGAACTCTGGTAGCAATTGTCCTTGGGTCATTGCTTGCCTTTTTTATCACCAGAGGCATCACCAAACCGGTCAACCGCATCATCGAGGGTCTGACTGATGGGGCCGACCAGGTGAGTGCGGCCTCCAGCCAGGTATCATCTGCCAGCCAGTCCCTGGCTGAAGGCTCAGCCGAGCAGGCAGCATCCCTGGAAGAGACTTCCTCTTCTCTTGAAGAAATGTCTTCCATGACCAAGCAGAACGCAGACAATGCCAATCAGGCAAATAACCTCATGCACGAAGCCAACCAGACAATCGGCAAGGCCAACGATTCAATGGGAGAGCTGACCACGTCTATGGAAGAGATCTCAAAAGCAAGTGAAGAGACCTCCAAAATTATCAAGACCATTGATGAGATCGCTTTCCAGACGAATCTCCTGGCCCTGAATGCTGCGGTCGAAGCAGCCCGTGCTGGTGAGGCCGGTGCCGGATTTGCCGTGGTGGCCGAAGAGGTTCGCAATCTTGCCATGCGCTCTGCTGAAGCGGCCAAGAGCACAGCAGACCTGATCGAAGGCACGGTCAAGAAGGTCAAAAATGGCGGAGAGATTGTGGCCGGGACTAATGAAGCCTTCACCGAGGTGGCCACGAGCGCCGGCAAGGTGGGTGAGCTGGTCGGTGAGATTGCTGCAGCCTCCAACGAGCAGGCCCAGGGGATTGAGGAAGTGAACAAGGCTGTGACCGAGATGGACAAGGTGACCCAGCAGAGTGCAGCCAATGCCGAGGAGTCTGCCGCTGCCTCTGAGGAACTGAATGCCCAGGCCGAGCAGATGAAAGGGATCGTGGGTGAATTGATAGCCTTAGTAGGCGGCAGCAGGAAAGATGGAGTGACTCAGCAGTATGGAGCAGTCACAAAGGACACACCGGTGGCCACAATGATGCAGACCGCTGTTCGAAAAGCCATTGCAGCACCGGCGCAAAAAGCAAAAGGCAAAGAAGTGCCAGATCCCAAAGGAAAGGAAGTCAAACCTGATAAGGTTATCCCGATGGAAGAGGCTGATTTCAAGGACTTCTAACCCCCTCCCCCCCAACATGGTGATGGCCTTCGGGCCATCATCAGTCTTTCAACATCTCGGCCCGCCCTGGCGCGACATGCCTAAATTAACTGCCAGGCCCCATAATCCCGGTCTGGGCCAGGGTCTGGGCCAGGGGGCGACAGATCGTAGGGGCGGCCCGCCCTGGCGCGACACCAGAATAATAAGCGGTGGCATATAAAAACCCCGGTCTGGGCCAGGGGTTTATCCCGCCCGAATGACAGGCGGCGTAAAGCCGCCCCTACGAGAAAAACCCGGTCTGGGCCAGGGTCTGGGCCAGGGTTTTGAAAAATGACGCAACCGATAGACGGTAGACGTTAACTTGAGTATGTTGCGTAAATTCCGAAACATCAGATCATATCAGAAGCTGTTGATAGCTTTGACACTGGCCACAGTGCTCAGTGGCGCAGTCTTTTGTGCCAGGGTAGAGAGGCAGGATGATAATAAAGCCGTTCTCCGTATATCGGAGATGGAAATCGCCTTGCTTCAGTGTCGAAGGGCAGAGAAGAATTTTCTGATGCGTCACGACCGGGCAAGTGCGGATAGTTTCGCACAGGGAGTTCAGGCTTTAAAAAAACACGAGGCCGGTATGAGGTCTGTGATCAAAGACAGGGCCGCACTGGCTCTGTTAGACGAGATTAACGCAGAAATTACCACCTATGAGAACACCTTTCAAGATTTAAAGGGATTGTACGACTCTGCGAGCTTTGGGCCGGTACATGATCCGGCCCTATCGAAGATCACCGATGAGGTAACCCTAGTAGCGGAACCCACTGTCACCCCGTCATCTGTGGATGCAGCCAGGAGTCTAATCGAGGCAGCACGGAATTTGGAACACTATATTCAGCTTTTTCCAAAAGGTTCTTCGGGTTTGATAGCAACTCTGAATTTAAGGAGATGGGAGAAAAATCTTCAAAAAACATATGATAAATCAGGAAGTGGCACAAATTCTAAGGTTATTTTTTATAGAAGAAAAATGAGTCAAGAGATATCAAAGCTCAAGGATTTGATAGAAGGCAAAGGCAGCAAAGTCCAAAACGCTGCCTCGATTGGCCCGTTAAAACCGGCCTTACGTCAGTATGAAATGAACTTCAAGGAGTTTGTTACCAATCAAGACGCTTTTCATATAAAGAAAAAGGCGATGATAAAGTCTGCCCGGAAAATAGAAAATAGCATTCAAATGATCAAGAGCTGTTTAACTCAGGACACCAATCAAATATCCACTATCGCATACCAAATGGAGATCGGGCTACTTCAGTGCCGAAGAGCCGAGAAGAATTTCCTGCTGCGCCACGACCGGCCAAGTGCGGATAATTTCGCATACGGAGTTCAGGCTTTAAGAAAACACGAGGCCGGCATGAAGTCTGTGACCCAAGACAAGTCCGTATTCGCTCTGTTGGACGAGATTAACGCAGGGGTTGCCATCTACGAGAACGCCTTTCAAGATATAAAGGGATTGTACGACTCTGCGACCTTTGGGCCTGTGCATGATCGGGTGCTATCTAAAATCACTGATGAGGTTACGCTTATGGCGGAACCCACAGTCACCCCGTCATCTGTGGATTCAACCAGGAGTTTGATCGAGGCAGCGCGAAATTTGGAATACTATATTAACATTTCTCCGCAAAATTCAACGCCATTGGTATCTATCTTACAAGCCAGAAGATGGGAGAAAAACTTCCGGAAAAGATACGACAGGCTGACAGGGGGTATAGACTCTAAATCGATGCTCTATATAAGAAAGACCAAGCAGGAGATATCAAAGATCAGGGATTGGTTGGAGTCTGAGAAAATAAAGGGCAGGTCCAGGGCCGAGGTCGCTCAATTAAGATCGGCCCTGGATCGATATGAACTCAACCTTGCACAGCTTTCTCGTAATGTTGATGCCTTTTATATCAAGAAAAAAGAGATGCTAAGGGCCACGCGGAATCTGGACCGGTTTGTTCAAATGGCCAAGAGGAAAGTGTTTAAAACCGAAGCTGAAACCGACATAGACGGCATATACTATCTGAGCCCGAAATTGCCCATACATGGTCAACCCGAAGGTAATCATCACGACGTGGGGTCTTTGCTTTCGAATCAACCATCAAGTTATGGTTACAGGCATTGCAAGAACTGGATGCAGTTTTATTTTGACCAGGATGGCCAATACACTAAAGCAAATCTCATATCTTCCATATATTTTCATATCTGGATTCGAACAGTTAATAACGGCATAGACATAGGTTATGAAAAAGAGGGTAAGTATAGCGGTGGCCGTGGTGGCATGGATGACTTCATTTCAATAAACTATGATGGTTCAAAGGGCTATTCTACCAAGAACGGCTGCTCTCTAATAACCAGGAAAATAGATATGAATTGTCTTTTTGAGGGGGAAGAGATATACAAATTTGCAATAAAACTCTCACGGCATTCAAGCTATCCCTCGGTCGTTATGGAGCCCAACCAGTATTCATTCATCATCATTAACCCGCCTTGTGACAGCATTTTGAAAGTAACGGATAGCGACAGCGACGGCCTTAATGACTACGAAGAGATGTTTGTCTATTATAGCAACCCCTATGATGAGGATACTGACGGTGATGGATTTTGCGACAGGACAGAGGTTGTGAAGGGAACCTCTCCCCATGTTAACGATCTCTATTCCGGCAGAGTCATCGATGGCATCAATGATACGCCTCACATAGAACATCATAAGGATATCGGTGGCGACTGGATAGTGGAAAAAGAGGAAAAATACGTAAACAGCACGTTTACACTTCACGGTAATCTGTTCATTCGAAATGGTGGTTGCCTCACCCTGGATAACTGTATCTTGGATATGAACAGAAAAGGCAAGAATAGACACATATATGTGGAGAAGGGTAGCATCTTGAATCTAAAAAAAACCACGATCAACTTTAACGAAACAGGCTACTGGTACAAGATAGTAGAGGGGGCCAGGGTCGAAATAGATTCTAACTTTGATATTTACGGAACGTTAAACTCAGAGGAGAGTGTGCTTCAGAACGGCTTGGGCGTTAAGGTTTATCAGGGCAGCAAGACAGACATACACGACAGCCATATCTTGAATTGTTATCATATGAGCTATGAAGGGGCCTCAGATTCAAAGATACGACAAAGCGTTATCTCAACATTCATTGGGATTCCCCTATATTGTAAGTCATCGTCACCCGTCATGAAAGATACTATTCTAAGTGTCGAATATGGGGGCGTAGGAGTCTACTGCTTTGGTTCGTCTCCTTCTATTGAGAATTCCAGGATTTTCGTATGTGAAGATGAGGATTCAGATGCCTCAGCATTTATTCTCGTTGAGAATTCGCATCCGGTGTTAACAGACACGTACTTTAATACTAAAAGGGTGAGGCATGATAAGACCTCAGGTATACTATTTGAGTGAACATTTCGGCATCCTTCATGAGTCAGTTTACACTTTTTCCTGGCATTTTGGTTGCATTCAGGTTTCAGGTGTCAGGTGTCAGGAGTGAGACGGGCAGAACCTGAAACCTGAAACCTGAAACCTGAAACCTGAAACCTGAACACTGAAACCCGGCCTTCATTTCGAACAAAGTGTAAACTACTTTTGGCCCTCTATGAAGAATGCCAACATTTCTTTAAGTATTTAAGGATAATAACAGCGGGTAAATTCTGTAACCCGCGAATACACTATCCTGGTAGCGGACCCCAGGTGACATCTGCGAGTACGCAAACCAAAAAGGAGGATGCTATGAAAAAATGGTTCAGTGTTGTTCTTTGCTCTATGTTTTTTTTGCTCACGATCGTGGTGAACAGTTCTGCCGAAGTATCATCTGACGAATTGCTGCAAATCCTGAAAGAAAAAGGAGTCGTGACCGATCAGGACGTTGAGAAGGCAAAAGAGTCACGGAAAGGAAAGGAAGAAACACTTGTCAAGGCATACCGGAAAACAAAGTCCTTCGGCATTGCCGGACGCGTTCAATTCAGATACATGGCCATGGAAAACGACGACAACCACAGCAAGGTAACATATCAAAAGGACTTTGATAGACCGGAATTTGACGGCTTCTGTCTCAGGCGTGTGCGTTTGCGTTGGCGGGGCAACATAACAGATGATTGGAGCTATCATGCTCAGTTCAGCTATGACGGCGCTGAAAATGCCGATGCAAAGGTTGATCCTGGCGATCCAGACTATGAATTGAAGAAAAACGATATCGGCTTTATGCTCCAGGATGCCGAGATCAACTATCGCCTCCATCCTTATCTCAATCTTCACATGGGTCAATACAAAACCCGCTTCACCACTGCTTATCT
>DAOVEU010000221.1:0-4364 GCA_030668805.1 Desulfobacterales bacterium | reverse complement strand
CTTTTTCTGTTGTCCCTACAGGACTTTTGTATTTGTGTTCAACTCATCCCGGCAATAAATTGCCGGGCTATTTTCACATGTCCCTAACGGGACTCAGATATTCCTAACGGGACAAATGACAATACTTTCCCCAACTCGCAGATGCGCCCATAACTCAGGGGCTTCAGTTGGAATGGAAACCCATACCATTGCCTCAAGACCGGAACTCTTTAGTATTTCCAGCCATGACCTCACAACAAGCCTGGCACGACAGGTATTTTTGGACCTGTGCGGTTGCTTGAAAAATCCCCCTAAATCCCCCTTTAATAAAGGGGGACTTTTTGGCCAAAAGTGGTTTCCCCCCTTTGAAAAAGGGGGGTTAGGGGGGATTTAGATGGTATTGATAAGACGACGAATCCACTAACCGCACAGGTCGGTATTTTTTGCACAGACACTGCACAACACAAGTCGATGAATACGCTCAGGTGAATTAGCGGCATATGCAAGTGCAACCTTCGCCCCATGGCTCAGGCCTACAAGATGTGCTTTTTCAACCACTATGCATAATCCAGTGTCGAGTATCGAGTATCCAGCATCCAGTATCGAGCATCCAGTATCGAGCATCCAGCATCCAGCATCCAGCATCCAGCATCCAGCATCCAGTTATCCCGCAAGACATGGCTTCCGCGCTGCTGCTACTTCATCCAGTCTTTTTACTTTGCAGCGTTTCGGTGCGTCATGCAGCCGGTCAGGGTCTTGCCTGGCCTCGTTTACAATGGCTTTGAATGCTTCAATGAACTGATCGATCTCTTCTTTGGACTCTGTCTCAGTCGGTTCAACCATGATCGCACCGTCTACCACCAGCGGGAAATAAACAGTGGGCGGATGAAATCCATAATCCATAAGTCGCTTGGCCATATCCAGAGTCGTCACTTTGGCGGCCTTTTGATGTTCATCTGAAAAAACGCATTCATGCATACACGGTCTGTCGTAGGCAAGATGCAGTGTCCCTTTTAGCCTTTCCTTGATATAATTTGCGTTTAACACAGCAAGCTGGCTGGCCTTTTTCAGATTCTTTGGCCCCATGGTGCGAATATAACTGTACGCCTTTATCATGACACCAAAACTCCCATGAAAGGCTGCAACCTTGCCTACGGATTCAGGATAATCTTCAGCAAGGACATATCTGCCGTTTTCCTCGATCACGCGGGGAACAGGCAGAAATGGTTCAAGTTCGCTTTTGACACACACAGGACCCGAACCTGGTCCTCCTCCCCCGTGTGGCGTCGAGAAGGTCTTGTGCAGATTCAGGTGCATCACGTCAACCCCGATTTTGCCCATTTGTACTATACCCATGACAGCATTCATATTTGCCCCGTCACAATAGACCAGCCCGCCCTTGGCGTGGACGATTTCGGCTATTTTCTGACTGTTTTCTTCAAAAAGACCGAGCGTGTTAGGGTTAGTTACCATGATTCCGGCCGTGTCTTCGTCCATGACCTCGGCGACGGCCTCCACGGAAAGGATTCCCTGTTCATTGGATCTCACAAGCACAGGACGGTAACCGCAGAGGGCTACACTGGCAGGATTTGTGCCGTGCGCAGTATCCGGGACAATGATCTTTGAACGCTGTGCCCCCTTCTTTTTGTGAAAGGCGTAAATAAGGAGAATTCCCGTAAGCTCTCCATGGGCTCCTGCCGCAGGCTGAAGGGTGGTTGCGTCCATACCGGTGATTTCGGCAAGGTATTGCTCAAGCTCAAACATCATCTTGAGCGCCCCCTGGGACAGACTGGCAGGAAGGAGGGGATGGGCCGTTGCAAAACCCGGAAGGCTTGCCTGTCTTTCATTGGTTTTCGGACTGTACTTCATGGTGCATGAGCCCAAGGGGTACATGCCGGTATCCACCCCGAAATTCCACTGGGACAACCTGGTATAATGACGCACCACGTCAACCTCGCTCAAATCCGGAAAGTCAGGGCCTTTGCCAGTAAGTTCCTCGTCCAGAGGGCAGGATTCAACGTCACGCCGGGGAAGGGAAAATCCGCATCTTCCCTTTTTTCCTTTTTCCCAAAGCAGCGACTCATTTAGTATCAGACCCGTGGTACCTACAGATTCCTTCATGATTTAACCTCCCTAACCAGCGCATCCATGTCGTCCCTGGACATGGTTTCCGTTACACACAAAAGGTAGTGGTTGGCAAGCTCAGGATAGTATGGTGCCAGAGAAATGCCTGGTACGATCTTTTTCTCCAAAAGGCGCTCGTAGGTGGCCTCAAAGCCATCAGGGAATTCCACGACAAATTCATTGAACGTGGGACTGTCAAAGGTAATGGTAAATCCCGCTTTTTTGAGTTCTTTCTTAAGATATTCGGCCTTGTCATGGTTGAGTCGGGCAAGTTCCCGTATCCCCGTACCCCCCACAGAGGCCATATACATGGCGGCCGCCAGCGCACAGAGGCTGTTGTTGGTGCAGATGTTGGAAGTCGCTTTTTCCCGGCGAATATGCTGCTCCCTGGTGGCAAGGGTCAGAACAAAGCCTCTTTTTCCGTCCAGGTCTTTGGTTTGGCCAACCAGGCGACCGGGCAAGCTGCGCATGAATTTTTTTGTGCTTGCGAGCATCCCGAGTGCTGGTCCGCCAAAGGAGCGGGGAATGCCGAGGCTTTGACCTTCTCCGCATGCAATGTCGGCCCCCTGGCTTCCGGGGTTCTTTAGGAGCCCGTAAGCAAGGGCCTCTGTAAAGGAAGCAATAAAGAGCGCCTCTTTATCATGGGCCTTTTCCCCAACGGCCTGAAGGTTCTCAATGCATCCGAAAAAGTTGGGTGACTGAACCGCCACGGCTGCAAGATCGTCCATATCATCAAGCTCGGCAAGATCGGTTACACCGTTTTTCAGATAGCCAAGTTCCACCACTTCATAACCGGTGGGCTCGAAATAGGTCTTTACTACTTGACGATATAGGGGATGAATCAGGCTTGAAGTGGCGACTTTTTTTCGTCTCGTTACACGAATGGCCATGAGCAGTGATTCTGCCAGGGCCGTGGCACCATCATAATGGGATGCAGTTGCTATTTCCATGCCCAGAAGCCGGGCAGCAAGGGTCTGATACTCATAAATCGCCTGGAGTGTTCCCTGGCTCATTTCCGGCTGGTAGGGGGTATAGGATGTCACAAACTCGGAGCGACCCAAGAGATAAGACACCGACGCAGGAATAAAATGCTCATAACTACCTGCTCCCGCGAACACTCTGTATTCCGGGGAGACGGCCATGCTGTGGGAAAGGGCCTCCATATGATCGTTCAATTCCCACTCGCTCAACTGCTCCGGCAGATTGAGATCGCCCTTGCAGCGGCAATCCTCGGGGACTATCGAGAAAAGGTCGTCAAGATCGTCAACCCCCACAACCTGAAGCATTGAAACAATATCTTCACCGGTATGAGGTAAGTAAAGCATTTACTCTGCTCCTTTCAGCTTTTCCAGGCAAGCTTCATTGGTCATGAGAGCGTCCATTTCAGATAGATCGCTGGGATTGACCTCAACGAACCATCCATCGCCGTATGGGCTTTTGTTTACCAGTTCGGGCGATTCTTCAAGGGCCGTGTTTACAGCAATAATTTGTCCGCCGACCGGCAAGTAACATTCGCAAACTGCTTTGACTGATTCCACGGTTGCGAATTCTTGCCCCTGTTTAAAGGTATCACCAACCTGGGGCAGTTCCACAAAAACAATATCTCCGAGCTGATCCTGGGCATAGTCGTCAAGGCCGACCCTTAACTTATCGCCCTCAGGCCTGGCCCATTCATGATCTTCTGCATAGCGAATATCATCGGGCAGATTCAACTCACTGATTTCTTTCATGATCATCCCTCCCTTTTCTGTACTGTTTTCTCAACTATCGAGGTGGTAACTTCACAAAAAGTCCGGGCTTGCCTATAGCTTCCCCCTTTGAAAAAGGCCCGCCCTGGCGCGACAGAAGTTGGACAATGCCTCGGAAAGAAAAACCCGGTCTGGGCCAGGGGGGATTGAGGGGGATTTGCCCCAGAGCAGCCCCGACTTATTGAGAAGTTAGGCGATTATCATATACCACATATGAATGCAAATACGACTTTGAAAGTTCAGCCCTGACGCGCGTCTCTCGCTCACTCTATCGCTGAATGCTGTTGAGTTAAGGCAACCTTTTCGGGCGGGCATAAAGCCCGCCCCTACACACTTAATTCAACAGCATTCTGGGTTAGGGTGAGGGGAAAATGTCCGTCAGCACTGCCTCATACACCAAGGTGTTGACGAATCTTCTCGAGGCTGATACATCCAGAACTCTGATAAAGAAAGGCTAACTAGTGTCTGAACGAAAACTATCCAAAACTGTCATTTCGAGCGGAGCGCCCGCCC
>DAOVEU010000016.1:0-12057 GCA_030668805.1 Desulfobacterales bacterium | reverse complement strand
TTGCCGCACCCCTGGCAGGCGGCCGGATCGATCGTAATCGCACCTTCCTCTTCGTCCACCCTGGGCACGTTGTACGGACAGGTTCGCACACAGGTCAGGCATAGAACGCACCTATCACTGTCGACCCTGGCCACAGCCCCTCCCACGTACATCTGTTTCTGAGACAGGACAGTGGAGGCCCTGCCTGCGGAGGCCTTGGCCTGGCAGACACCCTCTTCGGCAAACTTGGGCATATGGGCATGCCCGCATAGAAAGATGCCAGCATTCGCCAGGTCAATAGGCCGTAACTTCAAATGGGCCTCAGCAAAAAAGCCGTCCTGATCCATGGGAAGCTTGAATACGTCAGCCACTTGTTTGCTCCCAGGGTGGGGCCTGATGGCTGCACTCAAAACCAGAAGGTCAGGCTCGAGCAGCACTTCGCCGCGAAGATTCTGGTCAAAAACCTTGACCTGGAGCCTCCCGTCAGGCTCTGTCACTTCAGGCTTTTGGCTGAAGAAATATCGGAGAAATCGTACCCCTTGCTGCCGCGCCTTTCTGTAATAAAGTTCTTTGAACGCAAAGGTCCGCATGTCACGATACAGGACATAGATGTTGATATCTGGGTTCAGCTCCTTGAGTTTGAGGCAGTTTTTAACCGCCACGGCACAGCAGACACGGCTGCAGTAAGGATGTTCCTCGTCCATGCACCCCACACACTGGATCATGACCAGACTTGTGATATCTTTCAAGCTGTCCGGCTCAAGGGCTATGCGCCTTTCCAGCTTAGTCTGGGTAATCACGTCATTATTCTGGCCGCAGAGATATTCTGTGGGGCGGTACTCTGTGGCCCCAGTTGCCACAATGGCAGCTCCGTACTCTATCTGTTCGGTCTTTCCGTTCACAGAAATGGTGCTTTTGAACTGGCCCAGAACCCCAGAGTAGTCCTTTACCTGGGCCTTGGTGTAAACCGTTATCAGGGGGTGGACTTCGACCATCTTAATGACCTTTTTCACATATTCTGCTGGCCGTGCTCCAGTGTCCGTGTAGTAAAGGGTTCTGGCAGTGCCACCCAGTTGGTCAGACTGCTCTACCAGGTAGGTCTCAAAGCCTTGATCTGCCAGGGCCAGGGTGGCAGTCAGACCAGGGAGGCCGCCCCCGATCACCAGGCCCTTTTGCACCACATCAAAGGGCTGCTCATAGAGGGGTTTTAGTTTCGCCGTACGAGCCACAGACATGCGAACAAGGTCCTTGGCCTTGGCTGTGGCACGCTCTGGTTCAAAGGTATGGACCCACGAGCCCTGGTCCCTGACATTGGCCATCTCAAAGAGATATTTGTTCAGCCCGGCCTCACGTATGGTGTCCTGAAAAAGAGGCTCGTGGGTGCGCGGGGTACAGGAGGCAACCACCACCCGATTGAGGCGGTGCTCTTCAATCACGGCTTTCATCTCCTCCTGCGAGTCCGTGGAGCAGACAAAGAGATATTCGCGGGCAAAGACCACATGGGGAAGGGTCTTTGTATACTCGGTCAGCTCGCTGACATCAACTACGCCTGCTATGTTAATGCCGCAGTCACATAGGAATACCCCAATTCGGGGCTCTTCCTGCGTAATGTCACGCTCCTTGGGATAGCTCTTTTCTTTGACCAGGGTGCCTCTCGCCTCGGCAAGGAGGCCCGTAGCTGAAGCCGCCGCAGCGCTAGCCTGAAAGACCGACCTCGGGATGGCCTTTGGCGCCTGGGCCACACCACAGGCAAAAATACCCGGCCTCGAAGTGGAGACTGCATTGAAGGGTTCACTTTCACAAAATCCGAACCGATCCAGCTTGAGCCCGAGCCTTTGGGCCAGCTCCAGGAAGGCAGGATTGGGCCTGAGCCCTACGGATAGAATAACCATATCAAAGGTTTCAGTTTGAAGCTCGCCCAGTTCGTCTACATAGCACAGATCGAGATCGTGAGTTTGTGGATTTTCGAGGACCCTTGATATCATGGACCTCACGTATCTAACCCCGCCGGTGGTCCTGGCCCGCTCATAATATCGCTCAAAGTTTTTGCCGGGAGCACGGAAGTCAATATAGAAGATGGTTGGCTCAAGCTCCCGGTCATGCTCCTTAGAGACCATGGCCTGCTTTGTGGCGTACATGCAGCACGCATAGGAGCAGTATTCGCAGCCAACCGAGGCATCGCGCGATCCCACACATTGTATCCATGCGATTTTTTTTGGTTCCTTGCTATCAGAGAGCCGCTGGATGTGTCCCTTGAACGGCCCGCCAGCAGAAAGAATACGTTCGTATTGCATGCTGGTGATCACGTTGGGATAGCGTCCATAGCCGTACTCCGGCTTTAGGCAGGCATCAAAGGTTTCATAACCGGTGGCCAGGATGACGGCTCCGACATCAATTTCAATGATCTCATCCTCTTGATCAAAACAAATGGCATTGTTTTCGCAGAATTTCTCGCAAGCCCGGCATTTCCCTTTTTTGAAATAAAGACAACTCTCTTTGTCGATAGTATAGACTAACGGGACCGCCTGGGCGAAGGTGAGATATATGGCTTTTCTTTTTCCCAACCCCTCATTGAATTCATCAGGCACTTTCTTGGGGCACTTGCTAGCACAAATCCCGCAGCCAACGCATTTTTCTGGATCTACAAAACGCGCTTTCTTCTTTATCTTTGCTCGAAAATTGCCCGGAGTTCCTAAGATATCAAGCAGTTCTGCATAGGCTATTATCTCAATATTAGGGTTTTTTGCTACTTCGATCAGCTTGGGTGAAAGCATGCACGTTGAGCAGTCATTGGTGGGAAAGGTTTTGTCCAGTTTGGCCATATTACCACCAATGCTCGGATTCTTTTCCACTAGATAGACCTTAAAGCCGGAGTTGGCCACGTCAAGGGACGCCTCTATGCCTGAAATCCCGCCTCCTACAACCAGCACTGCCCCAACTTCGCCATTAGGCTCTGGCGTTTTTTTAGTGTGTAAAGAGCAACCTGGATAATAGCTGATTTTCATCTACCAAGCCTTATCTCAAGATTTCCCCAATCTCTTTTTTGTCCTTGATTCCCTTGGGAAGAAGGGGAAGGCGCCCCTTCTTGAACATATTCAAGCCGAGGCTGATTTCCTCCCTGATCGTACCATCTGTAAGCTTTCTGAAAAGTTCGCCGCTCTTGAGGAGGTATGACTGCATCAGCCTTCCTTCAAACATCCGCCCCCGCCTTCTGATATCTTCAAGAAAGGCCCTGTGAAAGGCGTAGGTCTTGGGCTCGGGGATTTGAACGCCTTCTCTTACGGCCATCTCTTTTAAGGCATCCATGGTGGCTGCAATGTCCACTTCATTGGGACAGCGTGTAGTGCAGGTCTCGCAGGCCGAACAGATCCAGATGGTGCTACACCTCAAAACTCGTTCTTTTTGACCCAAATTCACCAGACGGATCACCTGGTCCGGATAGATATCCATGGCAAAAGTCACCGGACAACCATTTGTGCATTTCCTGCACTGAAAACAGGCGGTCAAATTAAGACTGGTTAGTTTTTCTACCTGGTTGGAAAAGGTAGGATCCACCTTTATGGTCTCTTTTGCCATTTCCGCGAAACACCTCTGAAAGTCTGGCCATTGGTGAGGCCCAGAGATCTCTTACTGAATGTTGGCCAATGTTCTGGATTTACGGGGATTTTCAGCCGGAAATTTTTATTTTTAAGTGTGTGAGGTCGTTTTGTCAAGCAATTTATTCATTTGGTCTTACACGTCGTTCCCCTTCGACCGGGTGATGGTGAAGGGAATAGATGAAATGTCGCTCTCGCTCAGGCGAGGCGGGCGGGTTGGAGTTCGGTCTTGCTTCTCAAGGGGTTGGGCCCCAGCTTTTTGGCACGTTCTGTCATCTTCTTTGCGATTTCTGCAAACAACGGTGCTTCAGAAGCTGCGATATGAAAAAACTCAAGCCGCTCACTCCCTAACCCGATCTCGTCTAGCAGCTTCTTTGTATATGTAACCTTGCTCAGGGCCCTCAAATTTCCTTCCAGGAAATTACATGTGCCAGGCTCTCATCCGCCTACGAATATGGCGTCTGCCCCAGCCTCAAACGTCTTCAAGATATGGATAATTTCCACCTTACCCGTACATAGAAAGAAGACTACACGAACATTAGAGGGGTACTGAATCCTTGCAACACCTGCTAAATCAGCAGCACTGTAGGCGCAGTAATTGCAGAGCATGGCCACTATTCTTGGTTCATAATCCACCATTTCTCATTCCCCTTAGCTTAGCTCCGCTTCGCTACGTAATTGGAATACTGGAATATTGGAATGGTGGAATCATGGGTTTAGAGGAAGAAGACCAAACAAAAATGATTTTTCCTGGTATTAGTCTCCAAATATTCCATTATTCCAACATTCCATTATTCCATGTGAGTAGAATAACCGGCTCCGATAGATAGCTTATGAATTCAACAGGTTGCAGAAATAACGACACGTCAGAACACCGCCATCAATTTAGCAATTTGCTGGTCGTCCTTATAATGCATTACCTGGATTGCGTTCCTGGGACATGCTGAAGCGCAAATACCACATCCCTGGCAGGCTGCCGGGTCGATCTTTGCTACTCCGTTTTCATAATCGAGCTCGGGCACTCCAAAAGGACATACCCTGACACAGGTCAAACAAATAGCACAAAGATT
Source organism: Desulfobacterales bacterium (assembly GCA_030668805.1). GTDB lineage: Bacteria > Desulfobacterota > Desulfobacteria > Desulfobacterales. Next base: position 7,412 of record DAOVEU010000016.1, on the reverse strand, counting down.
AGGGTCTACCTGAGCAACAACTCCACCCACCATCCTCTCTTTGTGTGAGAGAATGGTACACGCCCTGGAGACCGTTGCCTTTGCCTGGGAGATGCATTCATCGACGGGTTTGGGTCCATGGGCCAATCCACAGACAAATATGCCGGCACAGGCAAAATCCACAGGCCTCAGTTTTGCGTGAGCCTCCATGAAAAAGCCATCCTGATTTATAGCCACCTTAAAGAGCTTGGAAAGTACACCATTATCGTCCCGAGGCACAATAGCCGAAGCCAGGGTTATAATATCGGTATCTATCTCCACAGGGATCTTAATTGCCTGATCCTTAACGGTCACCCTGAGTCTGCCATCCCTTTTTTCAACCTTGGGTTTATCATCCATCTTATAACGGATAAATTTGACACCCCTGGATCGTGCCTCTCTATATAAATCCTCTCTTACTCCGAAGGTTCTTATATCCCTGTAGATTATGTAGATATGCATATTGGGGTTTAGTTGCTTTAGGGTCAATGACCTGTGGACAGAACGGGTGCAGCACACCTTGCTGCAATAAGGCCTGTCTGGCTCCCTGGAGCCAACACACTGGATAAAAACAGCGGTTTTAACATGCTTCAGCCTGTCAGCATTTTGCATAATTTCCTGATCGAGCCCGAGAGATAGAAAGATATTGGGATCTTCTCCATATAGATACTCTTCGGGCTCGTAACTCTTTGCCCCATTGGCTATAATAGCTGCACCGTGACGCACCTCTGTCTCTTTGCCCTGGCGATCGACCAATTTGGATCTAAAATTTCCTACAATGCCATTTACCTTCTTGATCTCGGTCTGCAAATGCACATCAATCAGAGTATGTTCATTAACTTCTTTAACCATTTCTTCAACATAAGGCTGTACCCTTTCATCCTTCCATGTGGTAAGTAATCTAAGGGCATAGCCGCCCAGTCTATCCGTCCTCTCTATCAAATAGGCCTTAAATCCTTGTTCAGCCAATCCCAGGGCTGCTGTCATCCCGGCGACACCACCCCCGACTACCAGAGCTTCCTGACGGATCGGCTGCGGGATTTCATGAAGCTGCTCCAAGGTGGCCGCCCTTGCTACTGCCATACGCACCAGATCCTTCGCCTTTTCCGTAGCCTTTTCCGGATCTTGCATGTGAACCCACGTGCATTGATCCCGGATATTTGCCATCTCAAAGAGATACTGATTAAGGCCAGCTCCCCTGCATGTCTCTCTGAATAATGGCTGATGTGTTCTCGGTGTGCATGAGGCTACCACCATCCTATTTAACTGCCTTTCTGTGATGACCTCTTTCATCTTTGCCTGGGTATCTTCAGAACAGGTGAAGAGATTGTCTTCTGCATAATCCACATACGGAAGGGTTTTGGCATATTCTACGATCTCCGGAACGTTAGCTACCCCGCCTATGTTTATACCACAATGACAGACAAAGACACCGATCCTTATCGGTTCTTTACTGACATCCCGTTCGGGCGGATACTCCTTTATCTTAATCCTGGTTCCTCTCACTTCTGCAAGGGCTGAGGTAGCCGAGGCTGCAGCCGCACTTGCCTGAGCAACGGTATGGGGGATGGCCTTGGGAGCCTCAAAGACGCCACATACATAGACGCCCGGTCTTGATGTCTTAACCGGTTTAAAACTACTGGTTTTCACAAAATTGTAATGGTCCAGCTCAACGCCCATTTTTTTTGCCAACTCGATGGATTCCTGGGCTATATTGACTCCTACAGATAAGACTACTATGTCAAATTCTTCTTGGACCATTCTTCCTGCCTCATCTGTATACTTAATCTTGAGGTTTCCGGGCGCATCACCAAGCAATACATTATTTATCCTTGATCTTACAAAACGAATCCCCATTTCCTCTTTGGCCCGATTATAGTATCGCTCGAAGTCCTTGCCATAGGTGCGCATATCTATGTAGAAGATAGCAGTGTCTAATGGTTCGGAGGAGTGCTCTTTAGCTATCATCGCCTGTTTTATGGCATAGGTGCAACACACAGCCGAGCAATAACCTTTACCACCTCTCTGGGTATTCCTTGAACCCACACACTGGATCCAGGCAATCTTTTTCGGTTCCTTTTGATCAGATGGCCTTACAAGGTGTCCCTCATAAGGGCCAGATGCGCTCAGGATGCGCTCAAATTCCAGGCTGGTAACAACATCAGGGAAACGGCCATATTGATACGTATTATAAAGTTTCGGGTCGTATGGTTCAAAACCAGATGCGAGAATGACCGACCCAACGTTTAGTTCGACAGTTTCATCTTGTTGGGAGAAGTCAATCGCCCCAACACCACAGAATTCGGCACATGTCTTACACCCACCGGTCGCAAAATGCATACACCTGGTACGGTCGATGACTGGCGTATTGGGTACGGCCTGAGCATATGGCACATAGATTGGTTTTCGGCCTATGAGCCCCATCTGATACTCGGAGGGGATAGGTTTAATAGCGTGTTTGGTAATATCTTCCAGCTTGATATGCCCAGTAGGACAAACAAAGGCACAGGCCCCACAGGCCATACAGACATCGCTCTGGATATGAAAGGGAGTATCTACTTTCATCTCCACACCGCGCCCGGTCAGGCTGATAGCACTGTTTCCCATCCTCTCGCACATACGTACGCAAAGCCCGCAGAGAATACAATCGTTGTCTTCTTTTTCAAACCGTGGCTCTTTGATCCCGTATTTTGCTGCCAATTCCTTGATAATAGCCACATTCGGACAACCGGCAAGCAACAATTCCACGATAAGCTTACGGTATTCGTGAACCGCCTCGGTGTCCGTATAGACCTCGATACCTTCCCGTATCGGGTAGTTGCATGCCGTGACAAAATGGGTTCTACGGCCATCACAGAGTTCTACGATACATAGACGGCACATTCCGGCAGGCTCAAGGGCTTTATGGTAGCATAGCGTAGGGATCTCAACCCCATATTCCTCAGCAATCTGAAGGATGTATTGTCCTTCTTCTCCCTGCACTTCTTTGCCATTAAGCTTGAAAGTTATCGTAGGGCTTTGGGCTTTGCTCCGCTTCACTCTGTCAGCCCGAGGCGGAGAATGGTGGAATGTGGTAACTGGTTGATTTGTCACCGGACAGTTTGCAACGCAACTGCCGCAGCCAGTACAAAGATTCATGTTAATACTGCGGGCACGTTTTTTGACCTTTACTTTGAAATTTCCAGCAAATCCTTCGATGGATTCAATATCAGCATAAGTGATAATTTCGATATTCAGATGCCGACCACATTCCACCAGCTTTGGCCCCATGATACACATGGAACAATCATTCGTAGGGAACGTTTTATCTAACTGGGCCATTCTGCCACCAATGGCAGGTGATTTCTCAACCAGGTATACATAAAAGCCAGAATCTGCAAGATCCAGCGCTGCCTGCATCCCACCGATACCACCCCCGACAACCAGTACTGCCCCAATCTTATCTTTTTGCATTTCTTCTTCCATGAAGGTTCCTCCTATTCCGATAGAAACCCTTCTCGCATCCCTGCAATACTGCTCCGCACAAACATGACTGCGGCAACACGCTCGCTGGTCTGTTCAGGATTGCTCTTAGCTCCTGGCGAAGCGAGTCAGGCTCTTGACTATAACCAAGTCTAAGAAAAATCAAGCCCAAACTCAAAAGAGGGCCCTGCTCCAGTGGCTACATGCGGGGGCTCGCGCTTCGATAATCTGAGTGCAATAGGGGCAAAGATTTCGAGCTGTGCGGTTAGCATTTACCGTGTTTTGTCAATGAGTTGATGGTTATGAGGGAGACGTCGTAGGGGCGGGTTTACGCCGCCCGCCCAATAGATTCGGGCGAGGTAAACTCGCCCCTACGGGAAGCCGCCGATCAGAATTAGATCATTCGGAAGGGCTCAAGAATCACCTTAACCGCACAGGGCAAAAGATTTCGAGGTTGGGAGGGGCTCTGTCGCATGTCATGATGACTGCTAATCCTCTTTCTTCTTGTGAGCTGAGCCAACTGAGTTCCATCGAAATAATCTGCAACCGAAATGTACGATCCGAAGTACTACAGGCCGGCTGTCTATTTTTTAGACACAAGCACACTCCTTTGTAAGTGTTTATAATTTAGACAATCGTGTCTCTTTTCTCGCAGCGTATAACCCTATGAAATCATTGCCAAATGCTTTAGTATCTTTTTGTGTGTCTATTTTTACCTCAAAAAAACGAGACCCTATTCTTTTCATGTTGCGCCCCTATCGATTTAATCGTCAATTATTACAATAAGATAGAAAATATGCGTTCTTGTGGCACGCTTGTTGCGGAACTTATTATAAAAAAACAGGCATCCTTCATTTTCGCCACAAAGTAGTTTACACTTTTTTTCACCACTCCAGGTTTGGGGTTTCAGGTTTCAGTGTTCAGTGTTCAGGTTTCAGGTTTCAGGTTTCAGGTTTCAGGTTTCAGTGTTTCTTGTACCTGACACCTGAAACCTGACACCCGACACCAAAAAGTACACCTGACACCAAAAAGTACGAACAAAAGAATTTATCTCTTGGCGCCCGCATTCTTGAAAAGTGTAAACCGAGGAATGAAGGATGCCAAAAAACAGGAGGAAATCATGATCGCTGCCACCAAGAAATCAAAAATAAAAGGCCTGAAGATTGCACAGGATGAATGCATCTGGATGAAAGCAGGGGTTCTGAACTTCAAGCTGTGCGACCAAAATTATGACTGCATTAATTGCAGCTTTGACAAATCCATGGCTAAAATTGTCTCAGAGAATCGGCAAAGACGGGGTGCAGGCTTAGGACTGAAGACCAAAAAGGACCGGATCAAGAGTTGGCGAGAACATTTCAACGAGTTGGATGCCGGCCAGCGCCAGTGCCGTCATATGTTGTCCGGTCGCGTAGCCTATAAGATCTGCCCCAATGCCTTCCAGTGCCATAAGTGCGAATTTGACGAACTCATTGAAAATGAGGTAACCGCTCTTGACCCGATTTCACCAGTGACCCTGACCAGTATGTCAGGCTTCTCCCTGGCCGAGGGGCATTACTACCATCGCGGCCATGGCTGGGCGATGATCGACTATGGGGCACGTATCCGGGTAGGGCTGGATGATTTTGCAACCAGGCTGTTTGGACCCAACAAGAAGCTGGAACTCCCTTCTCTGGGCGACGAAGTGGTCCAAAATGAGACCGGCTGGGTACTGAAGCGAAACAACCATCGGGCGGAGATGCTCTCGCCTATTCAGGGCGTTGTGACTGCTGTGAATCAAAAGGTCTTAGATACTCCGGAGCTTGTCCATAAACACCCCTACGAAATGGGATGGCTTTTTATGGTGGAACCTACAAAGATGAAGAAAAACCTGAAAGATCTTATGGGCGGACAAGAAAGTATAGAGTGGATGGAAAACGAGGCTACGCGGCTCAGGGATCTGGTGGCCGAAGAATACGGTATGACGGCCTCGGCGGGTGGTTTTCCAGTGGACGATATTTACGGAAATCTACCGGAAATCGCCTGGGAAAAACTTGTGCATGAATTTCTATTGACATAACCTAACCCTAACCCGGACAACCCGGAACCAAAAAAAATAAATCTATCACGAAAACACGAAAGTACGAAGACACGAAAGCCTGAATGTTATTTTATTTCGTGCTTTCAATCTTTCGTGTTTTCGTGATTGTCTTTTAAAGATCATTTTTGGGAAGTCATTCTCTCCCCATCCTTAAGCAAGACCCAATTTCTCGTACTCATCTCTCAAAAACGTGGTGCAGTAGTGACAGAAGTATATGGGTTTTTCATCGATAGGGCTCAGGACCGGGAAGCTGCTCATAATGCATCGATCTTCCTTGCAGTGGGGGAGACGAAAGGTATGGCCCATCTCATGAACAGCAATTTTTGCAGCCCTTTCAAAAAGGCGTCTTGAGGAAACGGGTTCCGGGTCTTTGCCTCTAGCCAACCGGTACGTGGAGACCACGGCTGCATTGCCTCCCAGCTCCGCCTCCCCGAACACGTAGGTCAGAATAGGTATAAATAGATCCACTTCTGTCACGCCGATAATCTTGATTGCATGATGTGGTTTTGATATTCGCAGGGATTCTAGGATGGGGTAACAATTATATTGGCCACGCTGAGAGTTGTATGCCCCGTCGGGGATGGGCTGGTCCAGAAAAACTTCGGTTCGGATTTGAAAGAAGGCTTGAAGGTTTGCAGCGATGACTTCAAGTACATCTCTTCTAGCACGACCAAGGGGCTGGACAGCTATGATCTTCTTTTCGGATGTCATATAGGCTGGAAAAGGAAGACAGTTTCCAGAGATTTTAAAGATAGTCACGAAAACACGAAAGGATGAGTCCCTTTTCTGTTTGGTTCATCCCTTTAAGAGGCTGGCTGTTTGAATCCGTATTTCTTAATCTTTTTATAAAGCGTGGTGCGGTTGATGCCCAGCAAGCTGGCGGTACGGGCAATATTCCACTCGCAGGCCCTGAGCATCTCTGATATGTGGTTTTTTTCCACCTCTCCCAGAGAGCCCGCTATCGGTTTTCGGGGAATGCTGGCATCTTGAAAAGGGAGGTCCGCTGGGCTGATCTTCAGTTTCTTACCAATTACGACAGCGCGCTCGATCACATTTTCAAGCTCCCGTACGTTGCCGGGCCACTCATACCTGGTGAGAATATCCAGGGCCTCCTTGCTGATTCCAGCAACATTCTTGTTCAATTCCTGGCTGTATCGTCCCAGGAACTGGTGGGCCAGAAGCTCTATGTCCTCCTTCCTCTCCCTTAAAGGGGGCACGGCGATTGTGATCACATTGATCCTGTAGTAAAAGTCCTGACGAAAGACTCTTTTCTGAATGGCCTCCTCAAGATCATGATGGGTCGCCGAGATGAGCCGAAAATCGGTAGTCATCGGCTTAGGATTGCCCAGCCGGTGGAACTTCTTTTCTTCGAGCACCCTTAAAAGATCCACCTGCATCTTTGGGCTGATTTCGCCCACCTCATCCAGGAATAGTGTGCCTCCATTGGCCATCTCGAGGCGACCCTTCTGCATGTGGTGGGCACCTGTGAACGCCCCCTTCTCGTGCCCAAAGAGGGTGCTCTCGAGCAGGGTTTCTGTAAAAGCGCCACAGTTTACGGCTACGAAAGGGGCATAACGCCGCGGGCTCAATGCGTGGATCGCCTTTGCCACCAGCTCCTTTCCCGTGCCGGTCTCCCCTACGATAAGGACCGCAGTGTCACTTGGGGCCACGTCCTCGATAAGTTGAAACAACTTTTGCATAACCCCGGACTGTCCAATGAGATCTTGAAACCGGGAGGAGCCTTCGTAAGATTCTCTCAGCCTCCTGTTTTCATCCATAAGTCTTTTGGTGTGAGCCAGTTTTTCGATTAAAAGCTCAAGGTCCTCCGGATCAAAAGGCTTCATGAGATAATCGC
>DAOVEU010000229.1:0-4319 GCA_030668805.1 Desulfobacterales bacterium | reverse complement strand
CCAGGCCAGATCAGCGCTGTATGTGTCATACCCCGGGGGATGGAGGAAGGAGAAGAGGTGGAGATAGAATCTCCGGTGTTCAAGGTGCTGACCAACCAGCCAGCCTCTTTTTCTCTTTACAGTTCCAATTCCAGGACCGGTGATCAGCTTGGCCAGGTGTTGACCCTGAGTGAAGATTCGTTGTTTCAACTCCCCCCGCTTCGTACAATCTTGCGGTTCGGGAAAAAAGGGGTTGTCCGCAAAATACCGGTTTACCTGTGCGCACGCCTTACAGAGGTTGGAACCTTAGAGCTTGCTTGCCATTCCACGGAGACAGATCATCGGTGGAGGCTTCAGTTCAAGATCAGGCCAGATGCCAGTGAAGAGAGAGAGGAGAAAAAAGGACCCCAAGACGGGCCGAAAAAAGAGTCAATTTCGGAGAAATCAATAGGTAGAGCGTTGAAGACCCTGAAAGTTGCATTTACCACGGAAAAGCCTCTTTCTGGTGATCAGGTCACACCCACTAATGTAATGAAAGCGTTGCGCAAAGATATCGGCAGGAATAAGGAAAGCTGGCCAGTTCCGGTCTTGAGGGTTCTTTTCGACATGCTTTTAAGAGAGCCGAACTATCGAAAAAATAGTGCCAGACATGAAGAAAGGTGGTTGAATCTCGCCGGGTTTTGCCTTCGCCCCGGATACAGTCATACCGGGGATGATTATCGAATGCGACAGATATGGAAACTCTATCATGCTGGGGTTATCTTTCCCCGTGATCAACAATGCCGTGTGGAGTGGTGGATACTGTGGAGACGGGTGGCCGGCGGGTTGAATCAGAGCCAGCAGATGGCCCTTTTCCGCGATCTTTCTCCGGTCCTGTTGCCTGGCCAAAAAAAAGGGACAAAGCAACACCGGGTCTCTCCGCAGGAGCGGACCGAGATGTGGCGTGCCATAGCCAACTTAGAAGGACTTCCCGTCGATATTAAGGAGGAGATAGGCAGGGCGCTCATTAAGCAGATCGGGACATCCCGTGGTGAAGGGCTCAATATGTGGGTCCTTTCCCGTATTGGGTCGCGTATCCCTCTATACGGGCCTTTGAACGGAGTCGTTCCGGTCAGGACCATCACAGGCTGGATAAAACGGATCCTTGAAACAGAATGGAGAAAACCAAATCAAACGGCGTTTTGTGTGGTCCAAATGGCCTCTTTTACCGGAGACAGGGAAAGGGACCTTGATGCAAAGCTCAGGGATCGTATCAGGGAAAGACTCCGGGGATTGGAAGATGACGAACGGTTGGCTCAAAGATTGTTCGAAATGGTCCCTCTGAGTGCATCTGAGCAAGGTCTCGTCTTTGGTGAAGGACTCCCGGAGGGGCTCCATTTGGCAGAATAACCTCCTAACCCGGACAAGCTGGAACCAAACACGGATGGTTTGAGTCTTGTAGAATAGAGTCAAATTTAACTCAAACAAGTGCCTAAAGTTGAGGTATTCTATCTGTTCTAAATTGTTCTTGCCGAAGGCAAGTTCCACAACTTTAGATCACTTTAGGCACTTTAGGCACTTTAGATCACTCCAGATTGAATACGACAAAAGATTTTCTGCCAGAAAAAACGCGAATTTCACAAGTAACGAAATAATAGTTCACCATGTTTTCCCTTGATTAGGAGGCCTCTTTCAATATAAAGGAATCAGGCATGGGTTATGTTTTCGACTTTAAGGCAGCCAGGGAATACGACAACTGGTATCAGAGTCCTAGGAACCGGTTCGTTGGTGATCTTGAAGATCAGCTTCTCTTAAGGCTCCTTGAACCTGTGCGGGGAGAGCGGGTTCTGGACATTGGGTGCGGCACAGGGAAACATCTTTCTATGTTTTTGGAGATGGGCCTTGACGTAACAGGTCTTGACGCATCGCCTCACATGCTTGACATTGCACGAGAAAAGTTAGGGCACCGCGCTGAGCTCCACCAGGGGTTGGCCGAGGATCTCCCTTTCGAGGACAACAGCTTTGATATTGCCACCCTGATTACGACCCTGGAATTTGTGGACGATGTCCCAAAGACCCTTCAAGAGGCATGTCGTGTGGCAAAGAGGCGGATCTTTTTGGGTGTTCTAAACCGTTACTCAATTAAAGGGATAGAGCGAAGAATCAAGGGCTTCTTTTCAGAAAGCACATACAACCACGCCAGGTTTTTCAGTGTGTGGGAACTCAAACGGTATGTCCGGGAAATTTTGGGCAAAACGCCTCTTAGACGGGGAACGGTTCTCCAACTGCCCGCCAGCTTTAGAAAATATACCCATCGTTTTGAAAGGTGGCCCTTTGTTCACAACTGCCCCTTTGGGTGCTTCATAGGTATGGTGGTCATACTTGTTCCACGATATCGGACCCGTAATATACCCATTGGGTATGTGGCCCAGCCCAGAAGGGCAGCGCAAGAATTGATGAAGACGTAGGATTGAAGAAGTGAGCTAAAATGCCTAAAATGCCTAAAGCCCGCCCTGGCGCTACGTGCTCAGATCAGCCTGCTAAGCGTGTAGGATGCTACCTGCCCGGATCAGGTTATTATGACTACAAACCAGGTCTGGGCCAGGGTGAGCTAAAGTTGATCCGCCTTCGGCGGAGAAGAAACTGTTTAGGTCACTCGTTTCATTGGTTTCATTGGTTTGTAACCAATCGAACCAACGGAACCAATAAAACCAATTGAATGGTGTTTCATCTTTTGATTTTAGGCACTTTAGTTCACTTTAGTTCACTTTAGGCACTCAGTTATTGACAGTACACCAATGACAAATAATAATTGATAATTGAGAGATGACAAATGACAATTGATAAATCACCAATGGAAGCCTATCTGTACGAGCGATTAGAAGATAAGAAGGTACGGTGCAACCTTTGCAATCACCGTTGCCTTATTAAGGAAGGCAAACGGGGCATCTGCGGTGTTCGCGAAAACCGGGATGGGATTTTAGAAAGCCTTGTTTATGGAAGGCTGATCACCCAGCATGTGGACCCTATTGAAAAGAAACCGCTCTATCATATCTTGCCTGGCTCCCTTTCCTATTCCATTGCCACAGTTGGGTGCAATTTCAGGTGCCGTTTTTGCCAGAACGCAGATATTGCCCAGATGCCGGCAGACCGCAAGGGGATGATTGTAGGTGACCTATACAGTCCGGAAGATGTGGTGAGTGCCGCAGAGCGGGCAAACTGTCAGAGCATCGCCTATACCTATACTGAGCCGACCGTGTTTTTTGAATTTGCATATGACACAGCCAAGCTTGCTCATGAAAAGGGTATCCTCAATCTCTTTGTAACGAACGGCTACATGACCTCCGAGGCCGTGCACATGATCCGGCCCTACCTTGATGCAGCCAATGTGGACTTGAAGGCCTTTAACGATGATTTTTATAAGGAGCAATGCAGCGCCAAACGAAAGCACGTGATGGAGACCCTTAAGCTGATGAAGTCTCTTGGGATCTTTGTGGAGGTTACCACACTCCTCATTCCAGGACTCAATGATGATAAAGGAGAGCTTCAACAACTGGCCTTCTTTATTGCGGACTCACTTGGCCCTGAGACCCCGTGGCACATCAGCCGTTTTTATCCTACCTACAAACTTACAGACCGTCCGCCTACACCTGCGGAGAGTATTCACAAGGCACGGCGAATCGGGCTTGATGCAGGGCTCCGTTATGTGTACAGCGGCAATCTCCCCGGAGACGAGGGGGAGAATACGAGCTGTTACAGTTGTGGCCAGCCCTTAATTGAGCGGTGGGGTTATTACATATCCAAGAATGTGATTACAGATGGCAAGTGCCCCAAGTGTGGTGCGACTATTGATGGCATAGGTGTTTAAGTTTGGAAGCGTCGTCCCAATTGGAGCCAACGGTCGGCATAAACCCGCCCCTACATCCCGACCGACGCCAGGAATTTAGATGAAAAACTCTGTCTTTTTGTGGCCCTCTGTGAGAGAGGAAAATACCGCCATGCGATTGATCCTCGCGACGGAGGTTCAGAGTGGTTAAATAGCATCCATACTATCATATTGAGGTTGGAGACAGAATCGGCTTGAATCGGAATATTTGCCTGACCCCCTTTATTTCATATGAAGATTTTCATGATTGGTATAGTTTGGGAGAAGCAAAAGATTTTATGGATTCCTGGAATCCACATAACCGGAGGTTATACTGTTGTTTTTGATATTGAGGGTTTGGGTGGGGGTGAAAAGTCGTTCAGATCCGTCATCTTGGAGCTGCACGTTCCTGCGGGCTTCCTCTACCGATTGCGAGTTGCGCTCATCCGTTTGCTTAGACATTTCCCAGAACCTTACAGTCTGCTGGTAGAAGCGC
>DAOVEU010000382.1:0-2880 GCA_030668805.1 Desulfobacterales bacterium | reverse complement strand
TTAAGGCGTCAAACAAGGACGTTATTCTCTTACGTTCCGGATGCCGCAGTCCTCGATTAATTTCAAATATGACAGGGCCGCAGGTAAGTACGCGGTCATCATTCAGCAGTTCCCGGGTCAGCGCAACGATTTCGGGTGTCTTGCCTCGCAGAGCATCAATCCAAACAGAGGTGTCCAGCAAAACCGATTCCGTGCTACTTGTCATTTTCGGTCCCCATTTTCTCAAGCCATTGGACTCGCCTCATGTCCGCTTTGTCACCCTCATGAATGGCCTTTTCATCGATGTCAACTTTGCCAAGGAGGCCTGCAAGGCGTTTCAGTTTTTCTCGCCTGATCTGCTCCTTGACCGCGAGTGCGACAGCGGCGGTTTTGGTATTTGTTTTGGAGAACTCAAGCAATTCCCTGACCAGGGCTTCATCCAGCGTCACCGTTGTTCTCATGATAGCCTCCATCACAATATTAATAATTTATTCTGTGACAGCAATGAACACAAGTCAAGAAAAAAATAGACAACAAGCCTGGAATCCGGTTATTGGCCAAAGTGCATATCACCACAGAGTCCACAGATTGAGAGATTATCTGGGTGTGTAAAGGAAAGATTTGAAAAATGTCTCTACTGGCGCTGGAATCTATTCTGCCAACCAGTTTTCCAGCCTCAGGCCTGGGATGCGGGAAAAATGTCTCGTATTGCCGCTGACAAGACAAAGGTCGTTGGCCATGGCAATGGCAGCGATTTCGAGATCTGCAAGGGGGAGCAGCCGGCCTTCTTTTTCGAGGCAGGCCCGCAACCGGCCGCAGATCCATCCCGCCTTGAGATCGAGGCCAATGACATTGACCCGGGGCAGGAGGATCTCCTCCAGATTTTGGAGATGGAAGCGGGGCCGGTTGCTTTTATAGACGCCATAAACGATTTCAGAGATGGTAATAGTGGTGATGAACTGGTGCTGTTGGGGCAGTGATTCGAGCCGGGCAAGCAGGGTCGGTGAGGGCTGTTTTTTGAGGATATTGGTGATGACGTCGGTATCAAAGAGATACATTGCGGCCGCCCCCACCCGCACGGCGGAGCTCGGCGATATCGCCCATGCTGGTGGCTACTTCGTCGAACTCAGGCCACTTGCCGGCAATTTCGGCAAGCCCGGCCCGCTCCTCGTGCTGCTCAATGATACGCAGATCCTCGATACTCACCAGGGCAGCCACTGGCTTGTTGCGGCGGGTGATGATGAACCGTTCGTGGTTGTACGCGCATTTGGCCATGATTTCTGACAAATGGCTCTTGATATGGGCAACAGAGACTTCAGGCATGATGCACTCTCCGATCTGTTTTGCTGTAAAGGGGTCTATATGGTCATTATGACTATAATATACGTCTACCTGCCCCTTCTGTCAACCAACTCATGGTTGCGAAAACTCATCAGAAGAAAGGCTTTTGAACTGAATGCCTCAGGGCTCATCTTCGTCCACAATCACCCTTCCGGCGATCTAAAACCCAGCCAGCACGATTTATCTCTGAGGGAGAAACTGAACAAGGCCTGCCGCGCCGTTGATCTGACCCCGCTCGATCACCTGATAATAGGTCCTGCCGGATATATATCATTCAAAGAGAAAGGACTCTCAGAAATGTTGGTTTTATTGCCTCCACCTCCCGAACAAAAAAAGATCGCCAAAATCTTGATAACACTGGACGATGCGATTGAGAAGACGACCCAGACTATCGAGAAGACAAAAGTGCTCAAAAAAGGCCTGATGCAAAAACTTGTGAACAAGCAAAAGAAAGTTGATGGAGTCTTGTATCCAGTGGATGACGACATCGCAAAAAAATCGAATTACAAGGAGCAGCTAAAATCATTGAAAAAGGGCCTAATGCAGGTATTATTTACAGGAAAGCTGCGCCTGGAGGTATAATCGAAGGACAATTCCACATTTGGAGACACTCCTTATAGTGATGATTTTGTTCTTGGAAATAGCACTTTAAGGTCTCAAAATACCTGTTTTGGGAATGTTTATCCTTGAAGATCAACAGGATAGGTCCGACCCCAGGACCCCAGCAACTGCACAAGAAACCACCTGGGGCTTTGTTCATGCTATCCAACCGCGAGGTCTTCTTCTATGCCAGTAGTTCTGGAATCAGGCCAAATAGTAGTTGGTAACCTGTTTAGCGAACCGATGCAGGTGAAGGAATGCACCGCGCCCTATGGAGGCAAGACGGTATGAGGTCATTCGAGTTTGACTATCTTCAAGAGACGCCCGTAAACCATTCGCAAGTCATGACTATCCGGGCGTTAGGTGAATTCCGAGGGAGACAGGGGCTTTACAGCGAACAGTTCCCCGAAGTATTGGAGACGTTGCGTCGAGTTGCGATGGTTCAAAGCGCTGAGTCCTCAAACAGAATAGAAGGCATTACCGTTGCCCCGGGCCGCGTTGACCGGATAGTGATGCAGAAGGCAAAACCAAAGGATCGTTCGGAACAGGAAGTGGCGGGATATCGAGACGTCCTGGCTGATATTCACACGAACTACAATAGGATCCAATTATCTTCGCATTTGATCAGAAACTGGCATCGGACCCTCTATCGCTATACCGAGGAAACCGGAGGGTCGTGGAAAAAAAAGGACAACGCAATCCTTGAGGTGGGTTCAGACGGGAGGCAGTTTGTACGATTTCAAACGGTCTCGGCTTTGGCCACCCCGGAATTCATGGAACGCTTAATTGCCTTATTCAACCAGGCCCTTGATCAGGGTGAGGCAGATCCCCTGTTTTTTATTGCCTCATTTGTTCTTGATTTCGAATGCATTCATCCCTTCTGGGATGGGAATGGCCGGATCGGATGGCTCCTTACCCTGCTACTGCTCTACCAGAATGGCTACGAAGTAGGCCGGTATA
>DAOVEU010000346.1:0-3191 GCA_030668805.1 Desulfobacterales bacterium | reverse complement strand
GACATGGATTTTCTCATTGCCAACAGCCGTGATTCACACCCCTAAAAACCCTTAAAGGGGTTAGGACCAACCTCTTCTATAGTTGCCATGAACTCGCTGATGATACCCGGAATCTTGTCATACTCGTCAATGGCAATCTCGACCTGCTTCACGCGCTCTTTTTCAAGGGCTAAGCTCAGTAAAGCCTCGCCGATTTTCTCCATGCGGATATCGCACAGTTCGCTTCCCTTGATAAAGTGACATTGGTAGTCATCCCCAAACTTGCAGCCAATCATCAGGATACCATCGATCCCTTTGGACAGGGCGTCCTTGATCCAGACCACATTGACCGACCCGAGACACCTGACAGGAATGATCCTTACAAAGGGCGAATAGCTCAGCCGATGCAGCCCTACCATATCAAGGGCCGGGTAGGCATCATTCTCACAGGCCATGATAAGAACCCTGGGCTTTTCTTCCTCCTCGGGCACATCCATGGCCTTGACCATGGAACCGATCGAGTCAATGCTGTAATCCGCAAAGTTGATAATACGCTCCGGGCAGGCCCCCATGCAGATGCCGCACCTTCGACATCGGGTCGGGTTGGGAAGGGGCGTCCCCTTTTCATCGTCATCCAGGGCGCCAAACGGACATTCTTCAGTACATCGCTTACACTGAGTACACCTCTGGAAGAAGAAATCAGGGAATGACATATCCCCTGACCTGGGATGAACAGCCACACCTCGGTTAGCTGACTCGATGCACTGAATGGCCTTGAGGGCAGTGCCGGCAGCATCCTCCCTGCATTCCTGGATACTCATAGCCCTGCGCACACACCCGGCCACATAAATACCGGTCCTTCTGGTTTCATACGGAAAACAGATGAAATTCGAATCTGCATATCCGTCAAAAAGATCCAGATCCAGAAAACCCGGTCCTTGTCGATAAGCGAGGTTTAAGACCGGATCATCTTTTGTGGTGGGCACCATGCCTGTGCCCAGCACCACCATATCCACGTTCACCTTGATGCTCTCACCAAGAAGGGTGTCCTTCGCCTCCAGCACAAGGGTGCCATCCCCATTTCCAGACACGCCTACCACATCCCCCTTGGTCAGAAAGATCCCTTCGTCTTGCTGGGCGCTCTTGTAAAAGTATTCGTTCTGGCCAAGTGTGCGCATGTGCTGATAAAAGATATATGCCTTGGCGTCCGCGCCGCCGTCCTCCCTTACATACTTGGCCTGCTTCAGGGCAACCATGCTGGTAATGGCCGCGGCATACGGGAAGTCTTCGTCACTACCCTGACCGGGACACTGCACAAAAGCCACACTGGTGGCAGGTTTGCCGTCAGATGGCCTCAGGATCTTGCCATGGGCAGCCATCTCTTCTAAGGCCACATTAGTTACTACGTTTGCAAGTTTCCCGTAACCCAAATGCTCAAGAGAAAGGGCCTCCTTTTTGGCTTCTTCCCCCTCTGCGGCCTCTGCCGGTTCTTCAGGGGCTTCCGGCTCATAAGGCTTCCAACCCGTGGCCAGGATGACAGCCCCAAATCGCTCTGCCTCCGAATCCTTGGCCAGGATGTTGGCAGGGTTCTCGGGCGTGGCCTCATCAGCCATGGGCGGTTGCGGTGGGGCCTCTGCTCCCTCTGCCTCCCCCACGGGTCCTGGAATGTCCCATTTGTTCTTGGTACCAGTCGGCTTCAAGGTCACATCATAAAGCCCGGGGGCACCGGCGATGCGGGCCACCTCTGTGCCTGTTCGTATTTCAACCTTGGGATGGGCTCCAGCTTCTCTGATGATTTCCTGAATGACAGGCTCCTGGAGATCCTCGTAAGGGTGCTCCCATGGCGTCTGTTTGCGGATCTTGGCCGCAAACCCGCCGGCTTGAGCCTCCTTTTCGATGACTACTGCCTCATAGCCGGCCTTGGCCACCTCCAGAGCCGCACTCAGGCCGGTCACACCGCCTCCCATTACCATGATCCTCTTGTCAATGGGCTCCTCCGGCTGGTAAGGCTCGACAGGGAGAATCTTCTCGGCCTCGGCCATGCCCATGCGGAGATAGTCTTCAGCCATCTCCTGAATGAACTCATCCACTTCCCCTTCCTCTCGGGGTTTGTGGCTCCAGATCACGCCTTCCCTCAGATTGACCCTCTCTACAATGACCGGGCCAAAATCAAAGACATCGTAAAGCACACGGCGGGAACAGGCAGCAATAACGACCGTGTTCACTCCTTCGCTCTCTATGTCCTGCTTGATCAGCTCAATGCCTTCCGGGGAGCACATAATCGGATGGGTCTTGCGGACCTTTATCTTTGGGGGAACCTTCTTTTCCAGTTTCTCTATATCGAGGGCCTCTCCGATCCCGCAACCTGTGCAGATATATACGCCTAACTTTTTCTCCATTGTTGATTACCTCCTAGCTGCTCACCAGGGTTTGAATGGCCTTAAGGGCCATACCCGTGGCATGTTGGTTGGATGAGGTCACATCCAATGGCTTCACAGCACAACCCGTGGCAAACATTCCCCCTCTATCAAGGTCAGAAACCACAAAGCCATCCGGGTCGCACTTGACGTCACCTGGCAACTTGGTGTCCGCCGTGTTCGGAACCATCCCGGTGGCGAGCACAGCCATGTCAACTGTTTCTTGTACCTTTTCACCGCTTACCGCGTTTTCTGCCACCACCGTGATATCCTTGGTGCTGGGATCTTCCTGAACCTCGGCCACTTTGCCCTTGATCAGAAAGATATTCTCATCCTCTTTGATCTTCTTGTAAAATTTTTCATAACGCTGTCCGGGTGCCCTGATGTCGATGTAGAATACATAAATCTGTGCCTCAGGGTATTGCTCCCTCACATAGGTGGCCTGTTTCAAGGAGGCCATGCAGCAGATATAAGAACAATATGGCAGATGGTTTTCGTCTCTTGAGCCTGCGCATTGAACAAAACCAATCTTTGAGATCTTCTTGTTATCCGAGGGACGCAAGATCTTGCCGCCAGTGGGGCCGTTGAGCGAGGCAAGGCGCTCCATCATCATGTTCGTAATAACGTTGGGATATTCAAACCCGAGGTTGTCTATCTTTGAAGCATCATAGGGCTTCCAGCCTGTCGCCCAGATAATGGCGCCAACGTTCAAGTTAACCGTCCGGGGCTGCATATCCAGGTCAATGGCGTCGTACTTGCAAGCTTCAACAGCCCGCTTTGCGTCATCTGTGCCGA
>DAOVEU010000071.1:0-7544 GCA_030668805.1 Desulfobacterales bacterium | reverse complement strand
GTTGGAGATGTTTGGGGTATAGGACGCAGTTATTCCAGGCTTCTGAAGGAGTACGGCATCCAAAACGCCTTGCAACTTCGTGATGCTGACGATGCCTTTATAGAAAAAAGAATGGGCATTGTGGGAGTCCGGCTGCTTCAGGAACTGAGAGGGGGCTCCTGTTATGCTTTGGAACACTTCCCGCCTCCAAAGAAAGGAATAACCGTATCCAGGACATTCAAGAATTCAATAGAGTCCCTGGATGAACTGAAAGAGGCTGTCGCATCTTATGTATCTTTTGGAGGTGAGAAGTTGAGAAAAGAAGATTCTACTGCGGGAGTGCTGATGGTTTTCCTTGTGGCCAATCGTTTCAAGAAGAAAAATTATGTCATCCATACCAGACATTAAGGCCTTGGGCCGATACGAAATCGTATCCAAGCTGGGTGAAGGGGGGATGGGAATCGTCTATAAAGCGGTTGATTCTTTTCTCGGACGCACTATTGCTTTAAAGGTCGCCAAAATATCTTCCATGGGCCTTGCGAAACCGGACAAGAATAGTCTCGATCAATGCCTTAAGGAGGCAAGACTTGCTGCTCAATTCATTCATGCCAATATAGTCATCACCCATGATGCTGGTGTTGACAAAGACCTCTTTTACATGGCCATTGAATATATTGACGGGTCAGGACTACATAAGCATACCCGCAAGACGGATCTTCTACCCCGGATTCAGGTGTTGGAGATCATATTTAACATCTGTTATGCCTTGGACCATATCCATAACAAGGGATACATACACCTCGATATCAAGCCATCCAATATCATGCTAACCAAAATGGGGGAAGTAAAATTGATGGATTTTGGTATTGCCCGCTTTTTAAAAGACAAACCAAATGATACAAAGATTTCAGGATCCTCCTATTACATGTCTCCTGAGCAAACAAACCCCGACATTACTCTGAATCGTCAAACAGATATCTATTCGCTTGGCGTAGTACTCTATGAATTGTTGGCGGGAAGGCGTCCGTTTGAAGGCGACAACCTTTATCAGATCCTCTATAAAATAGTACATGAGGGTCCGCCGCCAATTGAAAAATACGTCCCTGATATTTCTCCGGAACTGGAAGCGATCATCAAAAAAGCAATTAGTAAGAATAGAGAGAATCGCTTCAAAACAGCAAAGGAATTTGCCGACGCTCTTCTTCCCATCATTAAAGGAAAAGACTCAAAAGCGTTAGACAAACAGGATAAAAAGAAGATCGCTTATTTGAAACGTCTGGATTTTTTCAAACACTTTCAATATTCCGATCTTGCGGAGGTCATAAAGATCTCTACTTGGAGTTCCCATAAAAGTAATACATGGATCATTGAAGAAAGTGACAATGACAGTAACATCTATATTCTCGTTAGCGGCAACGCATCTCTCCATTTAGGAGGAGAGGTTAAGGTGTTCAAAAAAGCAGACTGTTTCGGAGAATCAGCTATCTTGTACAGTATGCCGAGACATGCAAAAGTAATGGCAGATACGGATTGTGTGGTCATTTCGATCAACGCAAACATACTCAACCAATCCAAAGACTCTCTTCAGGTAAAATTTCTGAAAGAGTTTTATAAGAACAAGACCTTACAATTGGTTGACGCCAATCTAAAATTGATCCAAGCAGGACTATAAGATCAGATTGTTCAGGGAAGCTAAGCGTAAGTGAGACGTTGTTCCCCATGTTCAGAATCACCTTCAAGACCAAATACGACGCGTTGTGGGCGGACTACAGTCCCTGTAAGTGTTTCGGATATACCTCCATAGAGTAGCTCCACGTTATATCTTCATGTTTAGCCCTGATTTTTGTCATTTGCACTTTAACTTTTCCGCTTGTTCAAAAGATGAAGATGTGGAACCAGACATCAAGAAGCGAGGTTCTTTAGTGAGATAAATTCCTTTATGCTTCTTTAATGCACGTCCATTCCAAGGGGGAAAAATGAAAGGGACTAACAGATTTCTTATTTTGCTCTAATGAAGTCTTAACAATCGGCCCTTAGACTAAAAGATATCAAAGGATAGAAGGCCGATATCGATGAGCTCGTAGACAAAGGCCTTGACACCGGAGACAGCGATCCTGCAAAGCTGGAGAAATACTCAGACGAGAGCAAGGACGGAAAAAAGGATGAAGACCGCATTCAGGTTGACATAATCATTACCTTCTAATAGGAAGAAACCTTATTCTATGTGAATGAGGTGCAAAAAAATGGAACACACCGCAAAGATTATCATAGATGGAAAAACCTTTGAACTACCCATTATCACAGGTTCTGAGGGGGAAAGAGGCATTGATATTTCCAGGTTGCGGCAGGAGATCGGCCTCGTCACGTATGATCCCGGCTTTGCTAGTACAGCCAACTGTCAGAGCAGCATTACCTTTTTGGACGGGGAAAGGGGAATCCTCCGTTACCGGGGCATTCCGGTTGAGCAACTTGCAGAACATTCCAGGTTTGTAGAGACGGCCTACCTGTTGATAAACGGCGAGTTGCCCACCCAAAAAGAGCTAACCCGCTTTTCGGTGCTGCTAAACGACCATTCCCTGGTCCATGAAGATATGCGGGCCTTTTTTGAGCACTTTCCCCGATCGGCCCATCCCATGGGCATTCTCTCCTCTATGGTCAACGCACTGCGAGCCTTCTATCCTGAAATCCCTGAGAGAACAGAAGAAGAGGAGATCAATATCACTGTCACCAGGCTTCTGTCCAAAGTGAGGACTATGGCGGCCATGTCCTATAAGATCTTCAGAGGCCACAAGGTCATTTACCCGAGGGAAGACCTCCCTTACGCAGCGAATTTTTTGAACATGATGTTTGACTCCCCCGTCCGGCGTTATGTCATCGACAAGGATCTCGTCAAGGCCCTGAACGTCTTCTGGATACTCCATGCCGACCATGAACAGAATTGTTCTACGGCTGCCGTCCGATTGGTGGGAAGCGCAAAGGTCAATCTATACGCGGCCATTTCGGCCGGCATATGCGCCCTGTGGGGCCCTTTGCACGGCGGCGCCAATCAGGCCGTTGTGGAAATGCTCGGCCAGATACATGAAAATGGCGGTGATTGGGCCCCTTTCATAGCCCGAGCCAAGGACAAGAATGATCCTTTTCGGCTCATGGGTTTCGGTCATCGGGTCTACAAAACGTATGATCCAAGGGCCCGTATCATGAAGAAGGCGTGCGACAAGGTCTTGGGCAAATTGACACGACATGATCCCATGTTGGATATTGCCCGGAGGTTGGAAGAGGTGGCCTTAAAGGATCCGTACTTTATCGACCATCACCTCTATCCGAACATAGATTTTTACAGCGGTGTTCTGCTGCGGGCTATTGGTATCCCTCTTAATATGTTCACGGTCATGTTTGCCATCGGACGTTTACCTGGATGGATCAGCCAGTGGAAGGAGAGTATTGAGGATCCCAACTGGAAAATCCAGCGCCCCCGCCAGATATATATTGGGCCAAATGAGAGAGATTATGTGCCCATAGAAGAGCGGGGCTAGTTTCCGTCCGGAAATACGCTAAACTCCTTCCCCCTGGGCAAGCCTTATCCCCCTGGGCTTAGCCTGTCCTCGGAGGTATCCATGATCTCCTGTTCTATGATGTTGTCTGGTACTGGGGTGGCTTGCCCTTTTAACCGAGAAACCTCCTCCTCGAGAGTTTTTATTTGCTTTTCTAATATTGCCATTCTTGTTTGGTAAATGGCCCGATCCTTCTTCAGGAAAGTCTCCAATTCTTCCTTGTCTACCTTACTTTGCCCTTCCTCTTGTATGGTATCAACAACCTGAACGACTCCGGCCAATACTCCATTAAGATTTTCAACGGACTTCTTTTGCTCCCGAAGTTCATTACCCAATGCAGTCAAAGTCTTGATATATTCAGCAGACTGCCTTTCAAGGTTCTTTGCCAAACCGTCAACGGACTTCTTCTGCTTGCCCAAATCCTTTCGCAGCGTTGCAACAGTATCGGCAACTTTAGAAGAATGTTTTTTCAGAGCCTTTTCCAGTGCCTCCTTGTCTATTTTCGATACAGTCACCTTCTGGATCGCGCGCTCGTCTTTTTGTATGGCTTGTTTCATCGAAACAGACGTTTTCTCCAGAGCGGATAACCTGCCGGCTAACGCTTTGAACTCCTCTGACAGGGATGCTACGTTACCGATTATTTCTTGAGACAACGCCTGGAGATCTATAGACCCACTCCTCTTCATCTTGCCGAGCTTGTCGTTCAGGTCCAAATAAGAAAACACCAGGAGCGCACAAATTAGGCATGGGACTAATATGAATAACAGGTTCATTCTGTGACCCAGTCTCTGGATCTCTGAATCCCGCCGCAAATCCCTTATTTCATCTTTAGAAGAAAAACCCGGAGGTTCTTCGTCTATACGGATTTCTCTTGCAAGACCGATTTCATCCTTTTCGTCTTCTTCCGTCATCTTTGCAGAATCCGGTTTTCGTCTCGGTAGATTGTCTTCACTCATGCAAGGCTTCCTTATGTATTCTTTCCTTACTCAAACAGTAGGCGTTCACACGTTCAGAGTTCACCGTTCAGGGTTACCTTTCTTTCGTTGACTTTGATCGTAGGCCAGCAAGTATTTGATGAAACCACGCATGGTAGCGCGCGTGCGTCCGGCATGATCATAAACATCCTGAAACTCAGCTTTCGTTATGTGGTGAACCCTGAACCTCTGAACCGTGAACCCGTGAACGGTTACCTCAAACAGCCCGTGCCAGGGTCAGGACATCCACAAATTCTGCGCCGGCCTTCATCAAGACCCGAGCACACTCATTCACAGTGGCACCGGTTGTGTAGACATCGTCCACCAGGAGGACCTTCCGACCCTTTATTCTCTCCGGATGGCGCACGGAAAAGGCCCCTTTGATGTTTTTCCGACGTTCTGCACGGCTGAGGCTGGTCTGAGGTTCTGTCCAGCGGCTGCGGGATAATGTGAGGCCGTCCAGGGAGATTCCTTCCTGTTTTGCCCATCTCCTGATCAAAAGGTGCGCTTGGTTGAATCCCCGTTCTCGGAGGCGCTTCACGTGCAGCGGCACCGAAACAAGGAGATCTATGGTATTGATATCCCAGAATCGAAAAAATGTCTCCCTGGCAAGGGCGCTCAATGGCCGGGAAATGGACGTCTTCTTTCGGTATTTAAGCAGATGAATGGCCTCCATAAGGCTCCCGTCATATATTCCAAAGGCCCTCGCCTTTCTATAATATTTCTTTCCAAGGAGGCACTCAGAACAGGTGTGGTTATCTCCTTCCCGAGAAATAAAGGGTAGGCCGCACCTTGAGCAAAAAGGGGAAGCAATTGGTAGAAGGCCTTCCCGGCACGACTCACAGAAATACGGGACGGTAAGATCAGAGACCGTATCGGAGGCATCCGTGCCAATAGAAGCCTCTCGGGAATCATAATAGGTACTGCATATGAGACACCTGGGTGGGAAAATAGCGTACACAAAGGGCTGCGATAGTCTTTGCAGGAAATGGATCATGTCTATCTCTCTCACAGAGTCCGCAGAGGCTCAGAGTTTGTTAAGCTGAACTGCTGAGGGGGCAATTCAGCTTAAATCCCGCCATGACGGGACTGACGCAGGAATTTCTGCCAGAACATAAATGCCCCAACAGGGGCTGATGGTTTGGCCTGATTTTTCCTCCCTGCCCTGTTAAATGCGTAGCCTATTTAACCGGGGTCAAAAAATCAGGCCAAGGGAAAATGATCTCTGTGATCTCTGAGTGCTCGAGCGACTGAAAGAAGCGGGCGAGAGATTAGGTCCCAGCATGTCCAGGCCAAGTTAACCGCTCTATGACAGCCTCTGCAAATTCAGAGCATCTCACTTCCTGGCTGCCCGGCATCTGGCGGGCCAGATCATACGTTACCAAGGCGTCGGAAATGCTTTTCTGTATGGCATGCTCAATAGCCGAAGCTGCCTCCATCCATCCCAAATACTCAAGCATCATAACCCCGGACAAGATCAATGATATGGGATTTGCCTTGTCCTGGCCGGCATACCTCGGAGCCGTGCCATGGGTCGCCTCGAAAAGCGCACAATTGTCTGCAAGATTGGCCCCGGGGGCCATCCCTAGGCCCCCTACCTGGGCGGCGAGGGCATCAGAGAGATAGTCCCCGTTCAGGTTAGGGGTAGCAATAACATGGTATGCCTCCGGCCTTAGCAGCACTTGCTGAAACATCATGTCAGCGATCCTGTCTTTGATCACCACCTTACCCGGGGGCGCTTTTCCGCCGGGCTCTAACCCGCCATCTGACTCAACCACGATATGATCTCCGAACATCTCACGTGCTAACTCATAGCCCCATTTCATGAAGGCCCCTTCAGTATACTTCATAATATTTCCCTTGAGTACCAAGGTCACACTGGGAAGGTCATGGTCCAGGGCATATTGGATCGCCCTTGCCACCAGGCGCCTTGAAGCCCTTCGACTCATCGGCTTCACACCAATAGCCGAATCATTGGCCACACGAACCCCCATTTGATCCCTCAGAAAGGCAATGACCGCCTCGGCTTCCCTGCTTTGAGCTTCCCATTCAATCCCGGCATACACGTCTTCTGTATTTTCCCGAAATACTACCATGTTAACCCTTTCAGGGTGCGTCACCGGGCTAGGAACACCTCTGATGTACCGAATGGGCCTAACACAGGCATACAGGTCGAGTCTTTGTCGCAACGCGACATTGACACTGCGAATCCCCTCCCCCACCGGCGTGGTCAATGGCCCCTTGATGGCGACCACGTGATTCTTTATCGCCTGAAGCGTCCTCTCGGGAAGCCATTCACCTGCTTCTCGATATGCCTTCTCCCCTGCCAATACCTCCAGCCACGTGATCCTGCGACGGTCTCCGTAGGCAAAACTGATGGCAGCATCCAGGACACCCTTAGCAGCAGCCCAGATGTCAGGGCCGATCCCGTCTCCTTCAATGAACGAAACAATGGGCTTGTCCGGAACCCGAAGTACGCCCTCTGGTGTCACGGCAATCCGGTCTGTTTCAGGCTGGCATTTTTCCTTGCTATCCATATGTTTTCACATACCCCCACAAGCAGAATGAAAGACCAGACAAACTTATCACGAAAACACCCCATGAATAGCTTCGCATCCGACGGGGCAGGCGAAAGTACGAAAACACGAAAATGTGTTGAGAGGCTTCCTACGCTTCCTTTTCTATGTCCGTGAGTACAATACCAAATAACGATTCCCTTGAAATAAAGAGACCACTTATCACGATTTTCCCTTTCGTGCTTTCGTGATGATCTTTTAAATCTCTAAGGATTTTATATGCAAGGAGCCGAGTGTAAATCACGGCTGTTGGCAATGAGAAAAACCGTGTCCGTCTGCTGCGTATTTAGTTTTGGGGAAAAGGTGTCAGGTTTCGGGTTTCAGGTGTCAGGATTGAGAAACTTAAAGAGCTGAAACCTGAACACTGACACCTGGCCACTGAACTCAATAACCAACAATCTTGATTTACACCCCAAGGAGCCCATCTTACTCGGCCACCTCAACCAGCTAACTTCTTAAGATAG
>DAOVEU010000252.1:0-4026 GCA_030668805.1 Desulfobacterales bacterium | reverse complement strand
ACAGTTCACACAGGAATCTCCAACGTGTGCCAATCTGACCAGTTGGAACATTATGTCCGGCGGTGTTTCTCCCCTCCTTACAAAACCTCTCTCTGGCTCAAGGTAACAGTCCTGACAATAACATATAGGGCATACATCTCTGCAACCAAAGCACTTTATGCACCGATTAAAATATCTTGACCAGTATTTCAACCTATCCTCATAGGGAAGCCATCTCAGTACATCCAGATCCCTTTTTTCCCGTGCTTTTGCCAATTCAATAGCCTCTTTGTCTTTTTTTTCTCTTTCTTTTATGGATTCCTCATCGGGTGGTTCAACGATCAGAGCCCCGGCTTCTATAGCCCTTTCTATGAGTTCAGAACCTTTTTGGGAGCAAACCTCTATGAAGGTTGCCTTTTTGCCTTTTGTACCCCACTTGCCGCAGGCTATGTCTGCCATCCTGGGGATATTGATGGCACATCTCCTGCAATTTTCTCTTCTTCCGTATCCCTTTTCCTCTAGTCCATTCAAATCTCTTTCTTTTTTAGTTCCATCCCTGAGTGTGATGATAAATTTCCCGTCATCAATATCTTCCCTGACCACATCATCAGGATTCACTCCGTATTCGTCTTTTATCATGCTTCTGGCAACGGCAGGCAATAATGTCCCGGTACAGTTCAATCCTATCAAGATGAGGTTTTCAATGTCGATTTGCCCCCTCTTGGCCAATTCTATGATAGCGCGGCAGTCACACGGCTTGCAGGTCACTGCCATTTTCATGGCTTTGGCACCATCTAAATATTCTTTTACCTCTTTGGCCACGTTCACAGGGGCGCAATGCAAGGTTCCGGCACATTCAATGACCTCATCGGGATCAGTCATTAAAGACAAAACCCCATCATACCTATTTCCGTTTCTCTTCTTAACCGCTAATACGGCATCTACGATCCCGCTCTCAATAGCAAATCTGAGCAAGCTTGTCACCGCACCGCCAGATTCTCCCTCTTCCCGAATCTTTTCATCGGAAGACCAGGCCCGATATAAATCACCCTTCATATCATTACACCTTCTCTATTGCTTACTCAATGCCTTACCCCCTCACCCTAACCCTCTCCCCCAGGGGAGAGGGAACTGTCTAAAGGGTTTTTCTCCCTCTTCCTCCGGGGGAGAGGGCAGGGTGAGGGGACAGAATCAACAATTTATTGGGCAGTTACCTTCTCTATTCTCACTGCACAGAATTTAAATTCTGGCATCCTCGAAGGGGGGCCTGCAGACGGTCCTGTTAAGACATTGGGGGCACACTCAGAAAAATGCCAGGGCATGAATATCAGACCCTTTCTTATCTCGTCCGTTACCCTGGCAGAGGTCTTTATCTCCCCCCTCCTTGATTTCAGTATGATCTCATCACCATCTTCTATGGCCAGCTCATGGGCATCCGCAGGACTTATCTCAGCAAACCCATGGGGCAATTCCTCATTCAGCCTCTTGGTTCGTCTGGTCATGGTGCCTGTGTGGAAATGGAATATCACCCTCCCATTAGTAAATATGTAAGGATATTCCTCATCGGGTAATTCTAGAGGTGGTTTATACTCTGCAATCTGGAAATGCCCAAGGCCGTCCGGCGTGGGAAACTTCTCCACAAACATCACCTCTGTCCCCGGATGATCCTCAGTTGGGCATGGCCATTGAATGCCACTCGGTCTTTTTAGTCTTTCATAGGTGATGCCCCTGTACTGAGGTACACATTTCCTGATCTCCTCAAATATTTGGGCTGGACTATTAAAATCAAATTGCTCTTCAAAACCCATCATCTTGGCCAGCTCACAGAATATCACCCAGTCCGGCCTTGTATCACCAGCAGGCTCGACGGCCTTGTTCATCCTCTGTACTCTTCTATCTACCCCGGTGATGGTTCCATCCTTCTCCATGAAGGTCGCTGTCGGTAGCACAATATCTGCCAATTCTGCGGTTTCGGTCATAAATATGTCCTGAACCACCAGAAGATCCTTATCTTGCAAAGCCTTCCGCACGCTGTTTGTATCAGGGGCAGCAAGCATGGGGTTTGCCCCCACAATGTATAGGACCTTACACTTCTCCACCATGTCCATATAGGTCATGCCTGGTGTTGAAGGGAGATCTTTTACCCCCCAAATCTCCTCAAAGCGCTTGGCGGTTTCCTCGCTGACTTTCTGAAATCCCGGGTAGAAAACAGGAAGGGGCCCCATGTCGCCAAATCCCTCTCCATTTGCATGACCCCTTAAAGGGTTTACCCCTGTGCCCGGCTTTCCATAATTTCCGGTCAAAAGTGCCAGGTCGGCAAGCGCTCTGATATTTTCTATGCCTGCACCGTGCTGTGCGATACCCGCATTGTACAGGATGCATGCATTTTTTGCCTTTGCATAGGTCAGCGCCGTCTCTTTGATTACATTGAGCGGGATGTCTGTTATTTTCTCTATATCATTGAGATCGAGACTAGCTGCATAGTTCTTGAGATCATCGAATCCTGCGGTTCTTTTTTCTATGAAGTTTTTGTCCTCAAGCCCCTCATCTATGATGATCCGCATCATGCCATTTACCAAAGCGTTGTCAGTAGCAGGATAGATCTGCAAGTATAGATCTGCGAGGTTTCTCGCAGTTATGGTCCTTCTCGGGTCCACAACGATTACCCTGGCTCCTTTGCGCTTTGCCCTTATGACCCTGCGTGCAATGATCGGATATGTTTCCTGCAAGTTGGTACCAACGACAAATATACAATCTGCCTGCTCGATGCTCGTGGTGGACGTTGTCATCACACCTGAACCTACTGTAGAGATCAAGGCAGGCACCGTGGTGGAATGGCAGAATCTGGAGGCATTATCCATGTTGTTTGTCTTCTTAACTACCCTGACAAACTTTTGAATCACGTAAAGATCCTCATTTGTACACTTTGCAGAGTTTATGAAACCGACTGCATCAGCATCCGCGCCTCGTAATTTGTCCGCAATCAACCCTAATGCATCTTCCCAGGAGGCATCATGAAAAAGACCATTTCTCTTTATTAACGGCCTTTGCAATCTTTCATCGCTGTATGAAAAGGCATAGGCATTCCTTCCTTTTTGGCAGTTTGTCCCCTCGCATACCGGATGGTCCTTCCACGGCTCCATCCCCACTACATTGCCGTCTTTGACCACCAGATATATCCCGCACCCGCAGCCACAATAAGGGCAAATGGTTGGTACATGTTGAACAGGTGTAGTCAACATTTTGTCTCTGTCCATTGTCTTCTCCCAGGGGAGCATTCCCAGATTTGTTGCACCGCTGTGGATAAATCCGAAATTCGAATATCGAAATTCGAAACAAATTCAAAACTCAAATATCAAATGTTCAAAACCTTATTCACTTGTACGCACTATCATCTTTTTCCGAATGCAAACGTTGACGGCTTCGTAAAAAGTCGGACTCGGTGAATATGTCACTCCCGCCTGCCAACGCCTGAGACAGCATTGAGTTTATGGGCCAGCATCTTTGGCAATGGCGGGCAGGTCGACCGCAGGGAGAAATGTTGTAGTTTCAACGTATTACATCGAAAAGATTTCTCCCTGGCCCAGACCGGGTCTTTTTCTCCGTGGCATTGTTCAGCTTCTGTCGCGCCAGGGCGGGCGCTTTGCTCGAAATGCCAAGTTATTAGGACTTTCTACAAGTTTATGAACGTTAGATCTTCAAAATCGTATTGTTTGGTATTCTGTGCTTTGGTCATTTGTATTTGTTTCGTGGTTAGCGCAGGCTTCACTTCGTGTCGGATTTCGAATTTCGGATTTTCCCGTTCCTCAATCCAAGCCCGCCCGCAGCAGGTCATAGCTGAGGTCGGTAAGAATCCTGCAATGCTTCCTTCCAAGGTCCCAGCGGGCTTGGGCCAAGGCCTTTTACCTGCTCTACGAAGTCTCTGACCAGTTGCGCAAATTGTGGCCCTTCTGACGCTGATACCCACGCCAGGCGCACTCTAGCTGGATCTATCCCTATACATTCCAACAACTTTTTGGTCATCAAGACTCGCCTTCTTACGTGTAG
>DAOVEU010000303.1:0-3537 GCA_030668805.1 Desulfobacterales bacterium | reverse complement strand
GACGGGCACGAGCGGGCAGGTATCGAGAAAGTTTGAGACGCTGGGCCTCGCCTCCTGAGAGGGTGTTTATGGGTTGGCCGAGCCGCATGTAGCCGAGGCCCACGTCGGCAAGAGGCTCAAGGGCTGCCTTTACCTTGGGTTGGTCTTCAAAAAAGGTCAGGGCCTGATCAACCGTCATTGAAAGGATATCGTGTATGTTTTGACCCTTGTAGCTGACTTCAAGGAGATCTTCTTTAAAGCGCTTTCCGCCGCACTCAGGGCACGTGATAAAGACATCTGAGAGAAACTGCATCTCCACCTTTTCAAAACCTTCTCCCCGGCAGGTCTCGCACCGGCCCCCGGCCACGTTAAAAGAGAAATGGCCGGGTCCAAAACCCCTTGCGCGGGCACCTGGGGTGTCGGCCAGGAGACGGCGGATCGGGTCTGCGGCCTTGGTGTAGGTTAAGGGATTGGCCCTGGGCGTGCGTCCGATGGGTCTCTGGTCCACCAGCATCACATCCACAATATGTTCCAAACCCTTGACCGCCCTGTGGCGACCGGGTCGGCCCTGATGGTCCCACTTGGTCCATTTGATAGCCCTGTAAAGAACCTCTTCGGCCAGTGTCGATTTGCCTGAGCCAGAGACGCCGGTCAGACAGACAAAAAGCCCGAGGGGGATGTGAACATCGATTTCTTTGAGATTGTGCTCGGCAGCTCCCTCGATCGTCAACCATTGGTCCTTTTTGGGTATGCGGCGCCTCTTGGGCATGGGGATCTGCCGCTCACCTTTCAGGTACTGCCCCGTCAAGGAGCCATTGACGCTGCTTGTGGGGCCAAAATACATAACCTCGCCGCCGTGCTCCCCGGCCCTCGGTCCGAGGTCCAGCATAAAGTCGCTCTGGCTGATGATCTCAGGGTCGTGTTCCACCACGACCAGGGTGTTTTGCAGGTCCCTGAGGCCCTTCATGATGTGGATGAGGCGATGGTTGTCCCGGGGATGAAGACCTATACTCGGCTCATCC
The DNA here is from genome assembly GCA_030668805.1 of Desulfobacterales bacterium. Classification (GTDB taxonomy): domain Bacteria; phylum Desulfobacterota; class Desulfobacteria; order Desulfobacterales. The sequence goes on along the minus strand of DAOVEU010000303.1, from coordinate 2,536 downwards.
AGGATGTAGAGGGTATTGACCAGAGAAGACCCAAGGGCTGAAGCGAGCGCAACGCGCTGTACCTCACCCCCTGAAAGGGTCCGGGATTGCCGGTCTAAGGTGAGATACCCCAGCCCCACGTCCCGGAGGTATCTGAGCCGGCTGCGGATCTCACCCAGGACGAGGCGGCTTGCTTCATCCCTCGGGGGCACACGAAGCGTTTCAAAAAACTTGCTCGCCTCATCAACATTCATGGCATAGAGCTGGCCGATGTTTAGCCCCCCCAGCCGATATAGTGTGGCCTCTTCCTTGAACCGGGTGCCATCACAATCCGGGCAAACCTTATAGCTGCGGTACCGCGAAAGAAAGACCCGTACATGCATTTTGTAGGTCCTGGATTCAAGCCACCCGAAAAACCCCCGGATCCCATAATAGCCGGAGGTCCCTTCAATGATCGCCTTTTTCTGGTCCTCTGTGAGATCGTGGAACGGCATATCAGTGGGTATTTTTTTGCGCCCACAGAAGGCCATCAGGTCCTCATATTCCATGCGGTGATCTATCCAATCTCCCCATGGCTTGATAGCCCCTTCCTCCAGAGAGAGCGTCGTATCCGGGATGATGAGGTCAAGGTCGATATCAATGGTACGGCCAAACCCGCGGCAGTTTTCGCAGGCCCCGACCGGGCTGTTGAAAGAGAAAAGGTTGGGCAGCGGTGGCCTGTACTCGATTTTGCACCCGGCGCATTCAAGGGTGTTGCTGAAGGCAAGGTGCTGGTCTGGCCAGCCCGCCTCGCCTGAGGCCGCATCAGGCGGACGATGGCGGGCGGGTTTGATCCACACATCCAGCCTTCCCCCTCCAAAACGGAAGGCCTGCTCCAGGGAATCGACGATTCGCGTCCGGTCCCGGGGCCGCAGCAAGACCCGGTCTGCTACAATGTGAAGTTCTTCTTCATTATCTCTTGGGTGCCAGTCATCCAGGGATGTGATCTGGCCATCTGCAAAGAAGCGGTCAAACCCCACCCGGGCCAATTCCGTGCGCACCACATCTGGAGGAGTGTTCCTGGTGGTAAAGGGGAAGGTGATCACGACTTCAGATCCGCTGAGAAAATTCTGCAAGACCTTCCACACATGCTCCGGTGTTTCAGGCACTACGGGTTTGCCGCAACCCTTGCAGTGAAGTTGCCCGAGGCGGGCATAGAGTAGTTTTACGTAGTCTGTGATCTCGGTCATGGTGCCCACTGTGGAGCGGGAGGTACGTACCGGGTCTTTTCGGTCGATGGCAATGGCTGGCGGGATTCCCTCAATGCGATCCACATCGGGCCGATCCATGCGGTCCATGAACTGCCGCGCATATGGAGAAAAGGTCTCCACATAGCGGCGCTGGCCCTCTGCGTAGAGGGTATCAAAGGCAAGAGAAGACTTTCCCGAACCACTCACCCCTGTGACAACCGTGATACGGTTCAGAGGGATCTCCAGGTTCAGGTTCTTGAGGTTATTTTGCCTGGCGCCTATGATGTGGATGGCCTTGTTCTGCATGAGTTCTGGCATCCTTTTGCAGAGTATATGATAGAATTAAGGTTCTCTCGCCCGCTCCCACGAGTCGCTCGAGCCAGCAGAGAACGCAGAGAGATAATCATTCTCTTGGCCTGATTTTTTGAGTGGGAAAAATCAGGCCAAACAATCAGTCCGCCGCGGGCGGACATTGATAACTAAATTTTGGAATCGCTGACCAACATTGCCAAAATCCTACGTGATAGCGTGGCAGTTTGAGCTGAATTCCCCTCCCCGCCCTGTGGAATGCGGCAGCCTATTCCTCCGGGGTCAGGAATTCAGCTCAAAAACTCAGTGGCTCTGCGATCTCTGCGAGAGATAGAAGGACACCCGTGATCACTTACTTTACAGGGTTGCCAAAGATTACCACGAAAACATGCATATTCTCAAGGCCAATGCCGCGAAAGAGGTCTTTGCGTCTGGTGAGTATCGCTTGTGGTGGATGGGCACATTGGGAGCTAGCCCAGAAATAAGTTCGCAGAATTCGCGCTTAGATTTGGGTTAGATTTGGTCGATAGGAATGAGCAAAACCACAGGAATAGCAGGCTATTTCGCGGATTTTGCGCCTGCCCTGGTGCTATGTGACAGACTGGATAGCGTACTTTGTTTTCCGTAAGAACCGGAAAATTAGCTCACTAAAGTCTATAGACCAGGTCTGGGCCAGGGAATGAGTATCGGGCAAAGGTAGCCTGAAGCTGAGATGCGAAAATGTGAAGTTATTTTTGGGCGAGCCCTAAGGGTTGTTATTGTTGATAAAATGTGGTAACTGAAGAAAAAATCATGGACAAAATGCACATGTCTAAAACTGGTGTGATTCATGTGTGGCTTTATGGATTTATACCTAAAGTGATCGGTTCCAGGTTCAGGCCCGCCCTGCCCGCCCTGGCGCGACACGCTCGTGAGGGACTATCACGCTCACCAACCAGGTCTGGGCCAGGGGGTGTCAACCCTGAACCCTGAACCCTGAACCGTGAACCGATCACTTTAGGTATAAATCCATAAAGCCA
>DAOVEU010000396.1:0-2723 GCA_030668805.1 Desulfobacterales bacterium | reverse complement strand
AATGATGTCGCTCCGCTCCTCAAATTATTCCAACGTGGAATAAAAAACAAACACCAAATGTGTAACAAAGGTTCAGAGTTGTTGGTTCTGCCTTCCTGCTTCTGTTTTTTCTTTTCATTCAAAATTCGATGTTGGACGTTCATCTTTTAATATGTTCGATGTTCATCTTTCAAAACAATTCCGTACGGCATAAATGTCACCTGTGAACGTTTACAAAACAACTTAGCGCTTATGGCCCCCCAACACCCCCCCCCCAACCCCCCCAAAAACGGGGGGGTGGGGGGAAATGGGTAAGGATTGGGCCCCCACAGGGGAGGGGAGTTTGTGGATAGAAACTAGTTAATGACTCAGCTTCATCCCCCATCCCTCAAACATGAACAAAATGGCAAAGCCGTACCACATTGTGTAGACCACATAAAAGATCAAAGAAAAGATGACCATCCCAATACGGTCACCGATTTTTTGAGGTTCGACTTTGTAGAAGTTATAGGAACACTCCACAGCCTTCTTCCCCACTGTAGCAACCATCTTGGCCTCCGGGAATTTCCCCTGCTTCTTCAGGTCCTTATCCATCGCCTTACATGCCTTCCACCAGTTAAAAAGGACCCGCCTCTCGTCGTAGCCGTATTTGCCGGAGACTTTTTCCCCATCATTTCTATACATGTCCTCTGCATCAGCAAGGCAGTTTTCCAGGATTTTGCCCAGGTCGCCGCTAACCTTCAACTCTGCCGATGATGTGTTTACCACGGCGCCGCCCTTCTCAAAGAGTGGAGCAGTCTGGCTGGCCTGTTTCTCGTCCGCCATGACCAGGGTCACGTCCACAGAATTTCCGATGAACTTGTCAGTTGCTTCCTTGACCTTTGGGATATAGTAGGCCGAGCCCTTTGATATGGTGTTGTACAAGTCGTCCAGGTATTCCAGCCCGTTTTGGCCCTTGAAAACAGGCGAAAAGATGATGATCAGAACAACGATAAAGGCCGCGATCATCCCAAGGCCGCCATAAAACTCTTTCTTGTTCGCAATCATGCTCTCGCCTCCTCTCCCTTAAGGACTCTAATGTTTTTGAAGAACGTGATGGTCACCCAGGCTGCAAACCCGCCTATCACGATGAAGAAAGCCCAGATCCCGATGGTCTCCAGGATGGAGCCCGTCTGTTTTGATATCGGAATGTAACCCATCTCCCCCAACTTGGCCGGCAGGGCAAAGGCACGGTTGATAAAACCGGCTATAATGGCCAAGGCATAAAAGCCACGGATCATGACGCCCTTCACCACTTTTGTGACCATTGCCCCGATCTGGATACCGACCAGGGATCCTAAAAGCATGCCCATGGCCAGGGTGTAGAAGATAAACCCATAGATGGCGTACTGGCCTATTGCGGCATAGCTTGCTGTAAAGATGATCTGGAAGATGTCAGTTCCCACCGTGGTCATGGAGGAAACACCCAGGACATACACAAATATGGGAAAGGTCACAAAGCCGCCGCCAACTCCCATAATGGCGGCCAGCAGCCCGACAAGGCCACCGCTGAGGACCAGGAACAACCATGAAATCCCGCGTCCACCAGGGACAAAGTCGAAGTCGAATTTGACCATGGGAGGAAGGTTTATGGACTGAATCTTTTGTGGCAGAGCGCCCATCTCGGCCCCTTCTTCTTTTCCACCATGGCCACCTGCCTCTGCCGCTCCTGGGGCCTTTCTTGCCTTGAGATAATCGGTCCCCGCATAGATTCCCAAGAAACCCAACATCAAGACATAGACGGTTGTAATAAACGCATCACTCAGCACAGGATTGATCTCGTAGATCACGCGGTTAATCCACCCGCCCACTGTCGCTCCTGTGATGGAGCCGATCAAGAAGACCGCGGCCAGGCCCACAGAGACATTTCCCAGCTTCCTGTGGATCACGCTGCCCATGATCGCCTTGGCAAAGATGTGGAAGAGGTCCGTTCCGACAACCAGGATGCCCTTGATGCCTGCGCTCATCAGGGCAGGAGTAATGATGAACCCGCCACCCGCGCCGATGCACCCTGTGATCAGGCCGGCCATCCAGCCGATAACGATGGATACGATAAAGATAAACGTGCCGTAATAGGCCGGGCCGTAAGCCTTTTTGCCGCCCAGCAAGTCCGGCATGGTCCCGCCAATCTCATCAGCAAAAGCGACACCCAGGATTATAATGGGAACAATCAACAACCCGAGTGCGATTAGCCGCTTGCGGTCCCGAAGTATAGTGTTTGAGTTATCGATTTCCCATTTGGCAAAGGATCTTGCCCCCATCATCATAAATTCACCCCACTGTTTAAAGAAACTCATGGCAAATCTCTCCTTTTCTGTGTAGTTTTTGTGTATAGGCTCAGTATCGTGTAGCAACAACCTCTACCCCCGGTTACATCTGTTCACACCCCCTTTCTATTTCTCGGCCTTGATTATGCTTCGGCCAAAGTATTTGAAGTATTTTTTGAAGGGCTATTTCTCAGCGTGTCGAGTGCCTAAAGTGAGCTAAAGTGAGCTAAAGTGCCTAAAGTTGAAAGCAGCAGTAATCTTTACTCTCTATGACATCCGCCAATACACAACTCCTATTTAGTGCTTGAACGAAAACCGCCTAAATTATAGTTTTCCTGTCATTGCGAGGGAGGTACGACCGAAGCAATCTCCTGAAAATAAAGAGATTGCCACGTCGCTCGTTCCTCACTCCTCGCAATGACAGCTCGCGATCAAGGG
>DAOVEU010000104.1:0-6491 GCA_030668805.1 Desulfobacterales bacterium | reverse complement strand
CCATCCTTCTTACCTGGCATCAAGTTTGCTTGAGACAATGAGCTAATTTTCACAAAAAAATCCGTAAGCGTTCAGAAATGAGGTACGAACCCCGACTGAACTTGGCGCCCTTCGGGCGAACTTAAAAAATCTCTGACACGGATTTGCGCCTTAACGGCTTGAAAAGAAGCACTGATTACACTGCCCTTTATTTCATAAGTGCTGCCGCATTTATGAAATGGAAGCATTGTTTGAACAATGGTGTCATTGTTCAAACGATATAAAACCTAATCCGTGGCCATCCGTGCCCGCCCTGGCGCGACAGCCCGCCCTGGCGCGACACCAGAATAATAATCGTTGCCATATAAAAACCCGGTCTGGGCCAGGGAAGCTGGACAATGCCACGGAGAGAAAAACCCGGCCCGCCCTGGCGCGACAGAACATGGAGAATGCCACAGAGTGAAAAACCCGGTCTGGGCCAGGGTCTGGGCCAGGGTAATCCGTGTCTAAAAAGGAAATTCCTATGCTTTTCAAGCTAACAAAGAGGCAGTTTTTTGTCAAATACTCCATCGAATCGGCCAAATCTGACCCAAATCTGAGCGTGAATTCTGCGAACTTATTTTTGGACGAGCCCTTACCGTGGTCCGATCTTGTTAACAAACGCTTTTTGTAATAGAATTACAACTTGGGGTGAGGTATACCGGGGCTCGAATCAAGATGGATAAACAGAGTGCAAGATCGAAGAAGGAGCGTCTGGTTCAAGAACTGCAGGGTATTGATTCCTTGCTCGTTGCCTTTTCCGGGGGTGTGGACAGCAGCCTCCTGTTAGCGGTGGCCCATGAAACCCTTGGGGAAAGAGCGGTGGCAGCAACAGCGACTTCAGAGATATATCCCGTGAAAGAAAAGGATGAGGCCGTAAAATTTAGCCGGGACAGAGGTATTGAGCACATTGTTTTTCGCTCTCACGAAACCAGCCTTCCTGCCTTTGTATCCAATGGCCCGGACAGGTGCTACCATTGCAAGAAATCCCTTTTTCAGAAGGTTATTGAAATAGCAGCGGACAGAGGCATAAAACATGTGGCCCATGGAGCCAATATGGATGACCTGAAAGATTATCGTCCGGGGCTTCGGGCTGCCGCAGAAATGGGAATTATGGCCCCTTTGTTGGACGCCGGTCTGAGGAAGCAAGACATCCGCTTCCTGTCCAAAGAGATTGGGCTTTATACCTGGGATAAGCCGGCCATGGCATGCCTTGCCACAAGGATACCCTACGGAAACCCGATTACTGCTGAAAAGTTGAGGATGATTGAAGAGGCAGAGGCATTTCTTCTTGAGAGAGGCTTTAGACAATGCCGAGTGAGGCATCACGGATCTGTGGCAAGGATAGAGGTGGAAAGTCAAGAGCTAAAAATGATCACGCGAGACGATCTCACAAAAGCCATTGTGCACAAATTCAGAGACATCGGTTTCTTTCATATTGCTCTGGACCTGGAAGGTTATGTATCCGGCAGCATGAATCGAGCCCTGGAAATAGAGACATAGCTGGAGTGAGTGATAACGGGGTCCTTTTGTCTCTCACAGAGCACACAGAGGCTCAGAGTTTTTGAGCGGAATTCCTGAGACGGGAATTCCGCTCAAGCTGCCGCGCCGTCGCGTATGGCTTTTGCGGTGCTAGCCAAAGATTTCATATTTCTGGATGATGAATGCCCCGCCAGGGGCTGATCGTTTGGCCTGATTTTTCCCACTCAAAAAATCAGGCCAAGAAATTCTCATCTCAGCGATCTCTGTGGGCTCTAGCGACCGAAGGGAGCGGGCGAGAGAACATTAACTCTATAATTAGATACAGTGGGAGGATTTAATGACCGGTAAGGTGATCTTAAAAGATGCCTTTAAGCGTTTTACCTTGGATCAGGACAAGGTTCTAACACCCGAAGAGACGGTGCGAAGGTTTAAGGAAAGACTAAAAGAGGTGAATCTAGATATCTTGGAAAGGACAACGAGAATCGATAACGGCAGACTGGATATCCCCGTATATTTCAGCATATGCGGCCGGGATGCCTACGAGATCATCGGCACAAAAAAACAGATGGGAAAAGGTGGCACCCCACAGCAGTCAGAGGCCAGTGCAGTTATGGAACTGGCTGAAAGGTTCAGCTTCTTCAGTTACTACAAAAACTCCGAAAACTTTTTTGTTGAAGAATACCGTAACCTTAGGAATCATACCATCCCCTTTGAATTGATTGCCTTATCCGTGCATGACGATTCTGACGACCTGGAGAAGGCCCGAAAGATTTTCTCAAGGCTTCCTTTGAAATGGACCCGGGCTTACAATATAACCCGACAGGAAGAGGTCCTTGTCCCCTTTAACTGGTTTTTTGCCATTAACGAATACAATGGGCCATCTGCCGGAAACTGTGCAGAGGAAGCATTGTGCCAGGGCATATGCGAGGTCGTGGAAAGGCATGTATCATCAATAGTAAGCCGCAATAAACTCAGGATGCCCGCAATTAACATCAACTCAATAACCGATTCACTGGTTCTTGAAATGATTGGCAAGTACGAGAAAGCAGGGATCAGGTTATTTGTCTCTGATTTCTCCCTCGATACCGGCATTCCCAGTGTGGGAGTCCTCGCTTATGATCCATCCACGTTTCCAGAAAGAAGCGAAATCGTCTGGACTGTGGGCACGACGCCCAACCCCCAGAAGGCATTGAATCGTGCCCTGACAGAAGTGGCCCAGCTTGCAGGCGATTTTGATACGTCCTCCAACTACGTGGCCAGCGGTCTTCCCAAGTTAAAAACTCTTGATGAGGCTGACTTTATAATTCATCCTCACAGCAACAGAGATATTACAGGGCTGCCAGACATTTCCAACGACAACATAAGGGTGGAGGTGGAAAACTGTATTTCTGCCTTATCCCGAATTGGCATGGACGTCATTGTCGTCAATGTGACGCATCCTAATCTTGAAATCCCGGCCTTTTATACCATCATACCAGGTGCCCATTTTCGGGAACGGGCCACAGGAACCAGCGTGGGTATGTTTTCCGCAAAGCTGATAGCAGAAAGTGACGATCCTGAATGGGCAATCGCGGAACTACACAAGGTGGATGCCCTGATGCCGGAAAAATATTACGTGAAATTCTTCCTGGGATCATGCCATGTTTCGATCAATGAGCTGTCTAAGGCATTGAAGTATTTTGACGAGGCCCTGGCACTCGATCCAAAAGAGGAAGACGCTGCCAGTATTTATTCCCATATGGGACTCTGTTTGAAAGGATTGAGTCAATACCAACAGGCCATCACATTCCTCAAAAAAGCAGAAGGGTGTGATAATGAGAGGACCGACATCTACAATCTCATGGGATTCTGTTACTTCAAGTTAAAAAAGTACGAAAAGGCCATCCAATGCTTCCGGCAGGTGCTTCACCTGGACCCCACTTCTGCCATCGATTATGCCAATATCGCTTCCAACTATCGGGATATGGGAAAAAAAGAACTCGCTGTTCGTTATTATCAATTTGCCCTGGAACTCGATCCCACCATAGAGTTTGCCAGGGATAATCTGCTTAGACTGCAACAATAAACCGGGTGGTGTAGGTATGAGCCAGCTCCTGGACCTCACGGCATACCGAAGCAAGGTGGTTGAGCAGAGGGCCTTCGTGTCCTGGCAGAAACGCTTTGGCGAGTCATACGGTGCAGCGACCAGGCTTGCCGATCTTTCGGACAGGACTCTCTATTTTCTGGCCAAGCCTGGTGAGGAGACGGCCCTCGCTCATTATGAGCTTATAATGGGTATACTGGGCATGGGGGAAGGGCCAAAATTCTATTATCTGGACGACAAAGACCAACTGATGGTGATGGATATCCACCTTTTTCTGATAGATCAGGTGCGCTTTGAATTGATGCGCAGACTGGGATGGCTCACCAGCTTCCCAGGGGAAAATTATACCCTTCTTGAAATGGTGCAAGCTTTTGAAACGATGAAGGCGGAAGTCAGACAGAAACCTGTGGCACTCTCAAGATCCCACCCGGAACACAACGCATACAACAAGCTTACCAATGCAGATAAGCAAGTCCTCATACGCCGCAAGATCGTAAAGGCCATCGAGGAATTTGGTGCCAGACTTGCGGAGATTGAAGATTGAAGATAGACTTTTGTTAATTTTGAGAATCTATAAAAAGATATATATATTCCTCAGGTTTCAGGTTTCAGGTTTCAGGTTTCAGGTTTCGGGTTTCAGGGGAGAACGCAGTGACAACGATGAATTATATGCATATTGAGGTGTCAGGTGTCAGGACATATGAAGGTGTCAGGGACAATCAGGTTTCAGCACCGCCGTTTAACTTTCCTGACACCTGAACACTGACACCTGAAACCTACATGTGCCCTGAACCTCTCAACTCTGAACCTGGGAACGCCTACGCATTTTCTTAAGGACTATATGACAAAGAGAAGGTTTTGGGTTTGCCTCCTGGCTCTGGGTATTTCTTCTGTATCGGTCCAGCTTGTCATGATCCGTGAGGTCATGTCCTCCTTTGGCGGGAACGAACTGGTCATAGGGGTCGTGCTTGGCATATGGCTCCTCTTTACGGGTCTTGGGACTGCCCTGGGAGTGCCGCTGGCCAAAAAGGGGAGGCCTGAAAGGACCCTTTTTCTCGGCCATCTCCTCATAGCGGTCTTGCCATTTGCCCAGATTGCTGCCATACGGGCCTTTCCACTCCTTTGGGTCCGGGGCGAAATGTTGGGTCTGACTTCGGCCATTGGTGGCAGCGCCATCGTACTCATTCCATACTGCCTTGTGGGTGGTGCCATGATACCCCTGGCTGGTTCCCTGTTGCAGGGAAAAGATACCACAAGCAAAGTCTATATTGTGGACACCCTTGGTGATGTTGGGGGTGGCCTGCTCTTCAGTCTTCTCCTTGTTTACCTCCTTTCCCACTGGGACAGCTTCATGGTCCTTGGGTTCTTAAATCTCTTTGCTGCCTTTACTATGCTCTCTTATAAGGTGTTGCCTGTTTTGTGCCTTCTGGGGTTCGGTATGCTGGCAGCCAGACCTCTCAATGTATCCACGCTTTCCTGGCGTTTCCCTGGTCAGGAGGTCATCTTGAACAAGAACACCCCATTTGCTCAGCTTACCATCTCGAAGATTGGCAGGCAGCTCAATGTCCTGCAAGACGCTATTCCGTTATTTTCAACCGGCGACCTCGACATGGAGACTGTTTCCCATCTGCCGCTTTGTCAGGTCAGGGAGGGGGCCAGAGTGCTCTTGATTGCCGGGGGGGTCTTTGGCACCCTTGAGGAGATTGCCAGGCACAATCCGGAGGGTATAGACTATGTGGAGCTTGACCCGGCTATCCTGGACCTGGACAAACTGATTCACAGGAGTCTTTCCCGTTCCTTTGTGCACGTCCATGTTGGAGACGGTCGCCTCTTTGTGAAGAAAACGTCCGTGGAATATGACGCCATCATTGTAGACCTTCCAGACCCTGAAAATGCCCAGCTCAACCGCTTTTATACACAGGAGTTTTTTGATGAAGTAAAATCGATCCTCACCAGGGACGGAGTCCTTTCCTTCACACTGATAGGTTCTGAGAATTATCTTGAAGAGAAGGGTCTCGCCTTGAATCGTTCGGTCTATGCCGCCCTGAGAACGGTCTTCAAACATATTCTAGTCTTTCCCGGAACGACCCATTATTACCTGGCCTCAGATGCTCCTCTAAAGCGCAATATCGCTGGTCTCCTGGCCGAGAGGGAGATCATCACCAGGCGTTTGGTAGATTACGAACTGCCCACCATGGCAGATCCGTTTCGTGTGGACATACTCAGACGCCTCCTCTCTGAAAAAGAGGCCCTGTCAAACAGGGACCTTTCGCCATTGGCCTTCGGCCATCTCATTGATTTGTGGCTGAAGAAATCCGGGAGTCCGAAGACGGTCCTCTACGTGATCGCTATCGGTATCCTTGGATTTGCAGTCCTGGCATGCCGCAAGGACCGTCTCCGTTTTACGATTGCAACTTCCGGGTATGCTGGCATGGCCTTTGAGCTGTCGCTTCTCCTCTTGTTTCAAGTGATATATGGCTACGTATACCTGAGGATTTGTATCTTTATAACCCTCTACATGATAGGTTGTGCTCTGGGGGCGTTTGTATCCGGAAGGTTGAATAAGACGGCCGCCTGGCAGATGCTGGCCTGTGATGCAAGCCTTATCCTCTTCGCAGGCCTGGCCTGTGTTGCAGCGCTGGTCGGAACCCAGCTCAAGGGGCATATCTCTTTGTTTGTTATGCAGTATGTCACCATTCCGGGTCTGTTGTTTCTTGTAGCCTTTGCGACAGGTTGCCAGTTTTCGGCAGTCTCACGCGTGGCCCGGGGAATCGGAGCAGAGATTACAGGCCGCCTTTATCTGTCGGACCTCGCCGGTGCAGCCTGTGGTACCATATTGACAGGGCTTGTCTTTCTCCCTAAGATGGGAATCTTAGGTGTATTGATTTCTGTGGCGGTACTGAAAGGG
>DAOVEU010000058.1:0-8121 GCA_030668805.1 Desulfobacterales bacterium | reverse complement strand
GAGGCGGGCGGGCGTAGGGTCGGCCTGCCCTGGCGCGACAGGAAAAGAGGGCCCGCAGTCTTTCAACATCCCGGTCTGGGCCAGGGCTTTATGCCGACCGCTCACGCATGTCGTGCCAGGGTGGGCAATCAGTAGCAAAATGGAGTAACGGTTACGTTCACAGCCTCCTTTTATTCAGTACATAGGCCATGAGCCCGCCAGCCTCAATAAGCTCCTGCATGAACGGCGGTACCGGGTTTGCAAGAAATCGTTTTCCGTTTGTGTGGTCCGTAATCTCGCCTGTATCCTGGTTGACCGAAACCCGGTCCCCCTCCTGGATTCCTTGGAAGACCCCCGGGCATTCAAAAATCGCAAGGCCCATGTTGAAGGCATTTCTGAAAAATATGCGGGCAAAGCCTTCTGCTATCACACATGATATACCAGCCCCTTTTATGGCCATAGGGGCATGCTCACGCGACGAGCCACAACCGAAGTTTTTTCCTGCTACTATTATATCTCCCGGCCCGACCTTTTCAGCAAACGTGGCATCTACCCCTTCCATGCAATGCTTGCCCAGTTCGCCCATGTCTGTCGTAACCAGATAAATGGCAGGGATAATCACATCCGTATCTATGTTGTCGCCAAACTTCCGGACAGTCCCTTCTATTTTCATTCCTTAGTTCATCTTCCTTTCTCATCGTTCGCCTAATAAATTCGTACTTAGATTAATTCTTATATGGACCTAAATCTTTATCCCGTTTTGGTTTCAGGTTTCAGGTTTCAGGTGTCAGGTGTCAGGGCACATGTAGGTTTCAGGTGTCAGTGTTCAGGTGTCAGGAAAGAGAAACGCAAAAACTGAAAACTGAAAACTGAAAACTGAAAACTGAAACCTGAAACCTGAAAACAGATTCTCAAAATTAACAAAAGTCTATCCCTATTAAGCGAATGATAAGTCCTTTTCATTCCGCACTCCGCACTCCGCATTCCTTACAGCTCATCCGGTCCACCAATCCGTCCTAATACAGCGGATGCGGCTGCTACAGCAGGGTTGGCAAGATAGACCTCGCTTGAGGGGTGCCCCATGCGGCCCACAAAGTTGCGGTTGGTGGTAGATACGGCCCGCTCCCCTGGCCCCAGGACTCCCATAAAGCCTCCTAAGCAGGGGCCACAGGTGGGTGGACTCACAATTCCCCTGGCTGCCAGAAAAATCTCTAATAGGCCCTCGGCCATCGCTTGCCGGTAAACAGTGGGAGTAGCAGGCACGATAATGAGCCGCACATTCTTGTCAATGGTCCGGCCATTCAGGATACGGGCTGCAAGGCGAAGGTCCTCAATACGCCCATTGGTACAAGATCCGATCACGGCCTGATCAATGGGAATCGTGTCTACCGCTGAGATACCCCGGGTATTCTCGGGAAGGTAGGGGAAGGCGACCTGTGGTTCGATATTAGAAACATCATACGTCCTTACCTCTATATAAGTAGCATCCGGATCACTCGTATAACATTCAAAGGGACGTTTTGCTCTCGGCCTTATGTAATCAAGTGTCGCTTCATCCGGGGAAATGATTCCGCTCTTGGCGCCTGCCTCAATCGCCATGTTGGCCATAGTCATTCGATCTGCCACGGGCAATGCCCTGATCACATCGCCCGTAAATTCCATGGCCTTATACGTGGCGCCGTCGACTCCGATGTCACCAATCGTGTAAAGGATCAGGTCCTTTCCGGTCACCCATTCCCTGAGCTGACCATCATATATGAGCTTGATCGATTCGGGAACCTTAAACCAGACCTCACCCGTAATCATGGTCGCTGCAATGTCCGTGCTCCCAACCCCTGTTGCAAAGGCTCCCAACGCCCCGTATGTACACGTATGACTGTCGGCACCAATCACCACATCTCCGGGCAGTACCAGGCCCTGTTCTGGCAGGAGTACATGCTCAATCCCCATTTCACCAAGTTCAAAAAAATACTTGATATGATATTTTCTGGCAAAAGTGCGCATGGCCTGCACCTGAATAGCAGACCGGACGTCCTTATTGGGCACAAAGTGATCCGGCACCAGGGCAATTCTTTCCGTATCAAACACGGCCTCAACGCGTGATTTTTCAAACAGATCGATAGCAATAGGGGCCGTGATATCGTTGGCCAAAGCCATATCGATGCGAACATTGATTAGTTCGCCAGGTGTCACTGTGTCACGCCCTGCATGGGCAGCCAATATTTTTTCTGTAATCGTTTGGGGCATCTTTACACTGTCTTTTCGTACGGGGTATTGAGGTTTTCGCTAGAAGCCCCTTCATTCTGGGGCTTCTTGCGAAGCCAGAGAGTGGTGAAAGGGCCTGAAATGACATAGCACAGTATCATAAGGAACAAGGCAATACTTGGCTCTGCCGCAATAACGATGAACAACAGGACAACGACCACCAGCATGTTGAACTTCATCTTTTTAAATAACTCCATTTGCTTGAAGCTATAATACTTGATCGTGCTGACCATCAAGAAGGACAAAACGTAGATCATGATCAAGATCGTCACGTGTTTTGTGGTCCCTGTCCCGCCAAAACGATAGAGGAGGAGAACCGTGGTTGCAATCATGAAGGCGGCCGCCGGAATCGGAAGTCCGTTAAAGTAATCACTGCGAACGACATGGACCTGGGTGTTGAACCGTGCCAGCCGAAGCGTACCGCAGGCCACAAAAAGAAGTGCTGCCAACCATCCCAATCTTCCAAAGGGCTGAAGGGCCCACAGATAGACCAGGATGCCAGGTGCCACACCAAAGGATATGGCATCACTCAGGGAGTCATATTCAAGGCCGAACCTGCTCACGGTCCGTGTTACCCGCGCGATCTTGCCGTCCAACCCGTCAAAGATGGCCGCTATCATGATAGCAATGGCTCCCTTCAAGTACTGGCCCTGGGTCGCGGCCACAATGGCAAAGAAGCCACAAAAGAGGTTGGCGGACGTAAGAAGGTTCGGCAGGACATAGATCCCGCGCTGTAATCTTCTTCTATTTGAACGTTTTTTTCTCTTCATGATAGATGCCCCAAAACCGATGTCCCGGCCAGGACCTTATCTCCTACAGACACAGCCGGTGCAGTGTCTGGCGGAAGATAGACATCCAGGCGAGACCCGAAACATATCATACCAAACCGCTCCCCACGGCTCAAACGGTCTCCCTTGCGTATCTTGCAGATGATCCGTCTTGCAATGAGCCCGGCAACCTGGACCACTATTAGTTTGCGACCGCGGCCTATCTCCAGACTCACCGCGTTTCGTTCATTGTCCCTGGAGGCCTTGTCCAGGTTGGCCGAAAAGAACTTGCCAGGATAGTAAACAACATCAGTGACCGTGCCATTATCAGGTATTCGGTTGACGTGAACGTTGAAAATTGACATAAAGATACTAATTTTAAGCATTTTTTCAGGAGCGAAATCACTCTCCGGCACAACACTTACCTCCACGACCTTGCCGTCGGCAGGGGAGACCACGGCCTTTTCGTCCTCTGGAATGACCCGTTCCGGATCCCTGAAGAAGAAACATACAAAGAAGGTAACTGCCAAAAAAAACAGGGCCAGCACGTATAGCCCCAAAATGGCAACGATAGCTGTTGCAAAGGCCGATCCAAGTATGAACGGATACCCCTCCCGGGCAACCGCACGGACCTTTTGGTTGATCGGCCCAGAACGCTCAGAACGAATCATCGAACCCTCGGTTATTGCTACGAACCCGTATCTTCAGACTCTTGTCTTTTTTGAGCTCCACGATGTTCAGCCAGGATACGCTCTATCTTGTCCCTGCCGGCAAGCTTCAGCTTTTGGATTCTCTTGCGTTCCATGGACTCTTCGGCTGTAAGATGAATTCGCTTGTTATATTCTTCCAACTGCCTTTCGTATTCCTTGTGTCGTTCCACACATTCTCTCAGGGTTCTGTTCTCTTTGATCAACCGGGCAATGAGCTTCTCATCCTTTTCTTCCATAGGCAATCCTCCAGGAATCCGTCTGCTCAATGCAGATTCGCGGTAACTGTCGTTCGCAATTAAAACTATCTTTATATATCTCTTAGGGTTTCCTTGTCAATAGGCGCGCCATTTTTCCAAGCTTTATCTCAGCTTCCGATTTTCGGATGTAATGGGGTGTCAGACGGGCAACATCCGCAATCTGACCATCAAGAATCTGATCCATCCCGATGTAAGCCACCACCGACGCCCTGACTCTGTTCAGATACGGTGGCGCAAAGTGCGAAAGGCTCCCGAGGGTTTCTCTGATCAATTCACCATACACAGTGGCGCCATCGCCCACAAAGAGGCACAAACGTTGTATCTGCTTCAGCCATTGTGTCGGTTCTGCTGCACAGTCCTCAATCACCCTTGTCCACTTCATGTAACCGGCACATTCATAGAGGGCTGTGTATATTTGTCCTTTACGAGCATCCAGGACCGGGCAAATTAGATGGGGAAATGAAGGAAACTGGTAGGCCAGGGCGTCCAATGTGGGGACACCTGCGACCGGTTTCTTGGTCGCAAACCCCAACCCCTTAACAGTACTGATCCCGATCCGCAGACCTGTAAAGCTTCCCGGGCCTGTAGTCACGGCAAATCCGTCACATTCGGCAATTGTCATGCCTGCCATCTCAAGGGTAGAATCAACCACACACATTAGGCGTTTTGCATGCGTCTGTGCGCTGGTTACCGACACCTCAGCTAACACCGTATCGCCTTCCAGAACGGCAACACTCCCCGTCTGGGTAGATGTATCAACTCCAAGGATTTTCATGGCTGTTCTTCGACCACTCGACCACTCAACCAGACTTCCCAGTTTGCTCCCTGACGGGTTTTTCTTTCAGGGCAATCCTCAAGACCTCGTCCACGTGACTTACCGGCAAAAAGGTAAGTTTGCGCTTAATGTTTGAGGGAATTTCGGTCAGATCCTTCTTGTTTTTCTCGGGGATAATGACCTTGCGCACATCGGCCCTGAGCGCTGCTAATGCCTTTTCCTTTAGTCCCCCCACTGGAAGTATACGCCCACGGAGGGTGATCTCTCCGGTCATGGCCACATCCCTACTCACCGGTCGCCCACTCAAGGTGGAAGCCAACGCCGTGGCCATGGTGGCCCCAGCCGAAGGCCCGTCCTTGGGAATCGACCCTGCAGGAACGTGTATGTGAATGTCGATGTCCTGGAAAAAATTGTCGCTAATTCCAACGGCCTTTGCATTAGAGCGGACATAAGTCAGAGCGGCCTTTGCAGACTCCTGCATCACCTCTCCGAGTTGGCCTGTAAGGATCAAGTCACCCTTTCCTTTCATCGTAGATGCCTCTACATACAGTACCTCTCCCCCAGCTTGTGTCCACGCCAGCCCTGTAGCAACTCCGATCTCATGTGATTCCTGCTCCAATTCCGGGAGGTATTTCGGTACACCCAGGTAGCGGTGAAGATTGGTGCAGGTGATGGTGAACGGCCCCTTCTCGCCTTCAGCCACTTTGCGGGCCACCTTGCGGCATATGGTGCCGATCTCGCGTTCCAGGTTCCTGAGGCCAGCCTCTAAGGTATACTGTGATATGATATTCCGCAGCGCCCCTGGGCCGATCGTTACATGTTTTGACGTGATCCCGTTTTCCTTGATCTGGCGCGGGATCAAAAACTGTTGGGCAATGGCAAGTTTTTCTTCTTCTGTATATCCGGCAAGCTCTATGGTCTCCATCCGATCTTTCAAGGCCGGATGGATGGGGTCGGCCAGGTTGGCCGTGGTGATAAACATAACCTTTGACAAATCAAAGGGGGTGTTCAGATAGTTGTCGCTGAAGCTGACATTTTGCTCTGGATCGAGCACTTCGAGCAGGGCAGCGGCTGGGTCCCCGCGGAAATCGGCACCAATCTTATCCACTTCATCCATCATGAATACAGGGTTGTTCGTACCAGACTGCTTCAAGCCCTGAATGATCCGTCCCGGCATCGCTCCGATGTATGTGCGCCGGTGCCCCCGGATTTCGGCCTCGTCCCGAATACCACCCAGGGACATGCGAAAGAACTTCCGGTTCATAGCCCTTGCAATCGATCGCCCGAGAGAGGTCTTGCCCACTCCAGGAGGGCCCACAAAACAGAGTATGGGGCCCTTCATTTGTTTGTTGAGCTTCCGCACACTCAGGTATTCCAGGATACGATCCTTTACCTTCTCGAGATCATAATGGTCCTTATCCAGGACTTGCTGAGCCTTCCTTATATCCAGGACTTCTTTGGTCGATTTGCTCCACGGGACCTCAACCAGCCAATCCAGGTAGGTGCGCACAATGGATGCCTCCGCAGCATCGGGGTGCATCTGCTCGAGGCGCTTTAGTTGCTTGAATGCCTCTTTCTCAGCCTCCTTTGACATCTTGGCTTTCTTGATCTTTTTGGTATATTCTGAAATCTCCTGGGCCTTTTCGTCAATATCTCCCAATTCCTTGTGGATGGCTCTCATCTGCTCCCTGAGAAAATATTCTCGCTGGGTTTTCGAGATCTCTTCCCTGGCATCTGACTGGATTTTGGCCTGCATGGAAGAAACTTCCAATTCCTTGCTCAGGAGTTCATTCACTCGATGAAGCTTCTGAATGGAATCAGTCATCTCCAGAATGCCCTGGGCTTGTTCTACCTTCAACTTGAGGTTTGAAGCCACCAAATCTGCCAATCGCCCCGGCTCATCAATTTCGCTCAAAATGGCGCTCACATCACTGGTCAGCTCGCCTCGCAAGTCAAGTATCTTTTCTGTCTGTTCACAGGCATTACGCATGAGCGCTTCGGCCTCAACGCTCGTTTTCTCCTCTTCCTGTTCGGAAATCTGTCCGATTCTGACCTGGTAGAAAGGCTTTGTTTCTGTATAATCTATTATCCGAGCCTTGCCCAAGCCCTGGACCAGGACCTTTACCCTGCCGTCCGGAAGCTTGAACATACGTATGATCATAGCCACCGTGCCCACCCTGTAAATCTCCTTGGGTGTGGGGTTTTCAGCCGTAACGTCACTTTGGGTGACCAGAAGAAGGAGGCGATCTTTAGCCATAGCTGCATCCACGGCGCGAATCGACTTGTCTCTACCCACAAATAGGGGAAGGATCATATACGTGAAGACAACAACGTCACGCACGGGAAGAAGGGGGAGTATATCCGGAATGTCTATGGGTTCACCATCTTCTTGTATGATGTCAATGGAATCGACCATATCTGTTTGTGCCATGCAGGTTCCTCCGTTTCCGTTGAGCCCGTTGAGCCCGTTGAGCCCGTTTAGCCCCTAAACACAAGCATATAATATAAGAGATGGTATCCTAATGACAACAAAAATCTTGCTTTTTTGACCTATTCTCTATACTTATCCCTTAAATATTTGTGATATTGCGATCTTACAAAGGCAGGTTGGGTCGTATTGTGGGGTAGCCCTTGATTCTTAGGCTTTTCATCTTCTTGTTCGGTATGGCAGTGGGGAGTTTTTTGAATGTGTGTATTTACCGCCTTCCCCGATCCATTTCTTTGATACGGCCACGCTCTATGTGTCCAGGCTGCAAGGCCAAGATCGCCTTTTATGATAACGTGCCCGTGGCAAGCTATCTTTGGCTTCGAGGGCGATGTCGGCATTGCGGAACCGCAATCTCCTTGAGATATCCCCTGGTTGAACTTGTATCGGGTCTGTTTGCAGTTGCCGTCTTTATACGTTATGGCCTCTCTTGGGAAGGCATTTTTCTGTACGCACTGGTCGCGGCCCTTCTGGTGATCACGTTCATTGACATTGATCATAAGATCATCCCTGATGTTATTACCTACCCTGGTATCGTGGTCGGATTCCTCACGTCGCTGGTCCTCGGTCGCATCACGTACAAAGAATCCTTGTTTGGGATTATCCTGGGCGGAGGTGTTCTGCTTTTGATTGCCTTGGGTTACTATTTGCTGACCAAAAGGGAAGGGATGGGTGGCGGTGATATCAAGTTACTGGCCATGATTGGCGCGTTTTTGGGCTGGAAAGGCGTCATATTTACGGTTTTTGTTGGATCAGCTATTGGAACAGTAGTGGGCATAGCTTTGGCCCTTCGCACGGAAGGGGGACGAAAGCTGGCGATCCCTTTTGGTCCCTTTCTCAGCCTTGGTGCCCTGCTTTTCCTGTTTTTCGGGCCGCAAATAAT
>DAOVEU010000102.1:0-6650 GCA_030668805.1 Desulfobacterales bacterium | reverse complement strand
GATTTTTCGGTCCATTCTTTTGTGGATCTCGGGATTACCGGTTGGCTGGTCATCTTCATGCTTGCATTCCTGGCGATCTCCCTTGGTCTCTTAGTCATCCGGGTAAAGGATATCCCGGTGCCCAGAAAGGGTGAAAATATCAGGTTTTTTTCCAGGGAATTTGGCTTTATTGCCGCCATTATCCTCCTTTGCCTGTGTACGGTTTTTACGGGCCTGGGCACGTCTGCGCCTCTTATAACCAGGGTGCTTGAAAAAGCCTCAAAGGTGTCAACTGAGTTTTACGTGTACGTAAATTTGCCTCTGGCGATTCCTATGCTGTTGTTGTTGAGCTTTGTTCCGTTCATGGTCTGGGGAAAAAACAGCCTTTCGAGGCTCGGCCCCAAAATGATCTGGGCCATAGCAGGCGCGATCATAGCCGTCATTATCACCCTGTTGAATGGATATCCGGATATGGGGGTGGGGCTCGTTTCACTTGGGGTGTTGCTCCTTTCACTGTTTGCCGGGGCTGCTGCGGGAATGAATCTTTTTTTGACCGCAAAGCTCATCAGAAAGAAGATAACAATCTCAAGTGCTCCAATTGCCCATTTAGGGGTTGCTGTGATGTTTCTTGGCATCGTTGCATCCTCTGCCTATGATAAGTCCGAGAAGGTACTACTTGAGCAAGGCGCTGTTAAGAGCGCAATGGGCTATGAACTTGAGCTCCGCGAATCGGCATTCTCAAGGGAGGGCAAGGGGGTCCGTCTCCGCCTTCCCCTGCATGTGCAAAAAGGGGGCGCTAAGTTCATTGCTGAGCCCGATATATACTCTGAACGCGCACCGAATGGTCAGGTCAAGCGCTTCATGCATCCCCATATTGAGCAAGGACTTGTTTCAGACCTTTACATATCTCCGGTGGATTATCTCCCTGGCAAAAAAAGCAATGCTTCAGAAAACTACATCGTATTACAGAAGGACAATGAGGTTAAGTTTCAAGACTATGAACTGAAGTTTGAGGGTTTTGATGTGTCGGGCATGATGGGCAGGAAAGGCGCACAGGATATGAGCGTAGGGGCCGATATTGTGGTTTCCTATAAAGGAGCCGAATCGGTTAGCTTGAAACCGATGATGATTATGGGAAAAAAAGACGACCTCTCAAGCCGGGTCAAACTGCCCGGGCCGGAAGATGCCTATCTGACGCTCATGACCATAGACGCAGGCGCCAAAACGATTGGTCTTGCCTACCACGGACCGGCATCTGCTGCCAAGAAACATATTGAAAAACCCCCTGCGCTGATTGCGGAGGTTAGCATAAAACCCGGCATGACCATGCTGTGGTTGGGCACTATCCTTATTCTTGCAGGAGGCACTATCGCTATTGTTCGGCGTTTGCCGAAATGAGCTAGTTTCCATCCAGAAATGGCCCCTTTCCGCTGATGAAACAGTCCCTTCCCCTTCCCCTTCGGCTTCGCTGTATATCTTGAATTTCCTGTCTTCATTTTCGTATGCCTTAATTCTCTTTAGTTCCGGATCAACAATTCAGTATTCACGGACCCAAAACGAAGATCGACGCATATTCTTGTGACATTTCACGGACTATCAAAAAGTTCTTTCGTAATAGTTCGGCCCGTATTGTCATTTCGAACGAACGTGCCCGCCCTGCCCGCCCTGGCGCGATGTGCTTAAGTTAACTGCCAGCCCCCCATAATCCCGGTCTGGGCCAGGGGCGCGACAGCCCGCCCTGCCCGCCCTGGCGCGACAGCCTTGGACAGACGTGTCGTTCGTGTCATCCCGGTCTGGGCCAGGGGCGCGACAGAAGTCCGAGAATGTCCCGCAGAGAAAAACCCGGTCTGGGCCAGGGAAGCTGGACAATGCCACAGAGAGAAAAACCCGGTCTGGGCCAGGATCTGGGCCAGGGAGAAATCTTGCTCGGAAAGTGACAGAAAAAGGAATGGGCGCTGAACGATTACTCCAAAAGATCCTTGATTGTTCGGACAAAAAAAGCGGGATGAGACGCAACTCTCATCCCGCCTGGGCAAGTCGGCTATCTTGCACGTGCGATGGCATTAAGAGGAGGGAAATGAAGATTGGTGCATATGGATTTTATGCTTAATCTCTTAGTACAGGACAAAAAAAGCGGTTGATGGTGGTTAAGCATTGCAATTTATTGATGAAAAGGGAAATAAAAAATAATTTTGCTAAGTTTTCTTCAGCCGCGACAAATGTAAAAAAGAGAAATGGACAAAACAGATCACGAAATCACGTGTTCTCAAAAGGAGATTAAGAAGATTAGATTGATTGCAAGGAGTAGAACTGCGGGAATTTGGAGAACAAAACGTGCAAAAGTAATCTTGGGCGCTCTGGAAGGTAAAACTATCGATAGACTGGTCCTCGACGTTCGCGTTCCTCCTGAAACGATAAAGAAGCGTTTGAAAAACTTCGCAAGTAATGGGTTGAAGTTTTTTGAAAAACCAGATAGAAACCCCACGCGTCGCGAGGCTGCTGTCGAGAAGATGCTGGCTTTTCTTGAGCAACCAGCACATCCAAGATCAAAGCAAGAGTGAATGAAAATCACAGCAGTATTAACCGGCCCGTTCCGAAACCGCCAAAAAGAATTCACCTTGATAGCTGTAAGTTAAGACAGCTCCAGTTCATTCCAGTCAAGACAAAGAAAGAGTCCTCTCTCTGGAATGATCTAATTGCCAGCTATCACTATATTGGCGGTTATCGTCTGTTTGGTGCGCAAATGAAATATCTTGTTTACGGAAAAAAAATCCTGCAAACTCAATTGAGATGCCCAGGAATAATGTAAAGGCCTTAGGGAAATGTTCTCCAATAGACCCTGTCGAAGATTGGAAAAAGCATGGCCTAGACAGACCAAGGGGGGAACATTTGCTTGCCGTACTTGGTTTTGCTGCAAGTTCATGGCAGTTATCCAGCCGAGACAGGTTTATTGGCTGGTCAAACGAGCAACGCATCGCAAACCTCAGTTTAGTCGTAAACAATGTACGTTTTCTTATTCTGCCCTGGATCAAATCACCGAATCTCGCTTCTCGAATTCTAGGCGGCATAGCGAGACAACTACCATTTGATTGGGAAGCACGCTATGGCTTTAGACCCGTTTTGCTTGAAACATTTGTTAATCTAAATCAATTTCGGGGGACGTGCTATCGAGCAGCCAATTGGATTGAAGTAGGAATCACTGAGGGTTATAGTCTTTATGGAGTTAAGCACAATCTGACACCGCTTTTTCCTTGAACTGTTTCAGAAACGCAGCCAGGTTCGCATCTTTGCGAATTCCCAGGCGGGTTAGAGAAAAATCGTATCTGACCGGATCCGCGGGAGCAATGGTTTGGAAGGCTTTCGTGATCTGTGTTGCCGTGCGCATGTCTGCCTGTTTCCGCGTTATAAGCCCAAGGAACTGACAAATCTTGTACATATGAGTATCAACTGGAACGATTAGCTTTGATACAGGCACATTTTCCCATCCTCCCGGATCTACCTCATCGGAGCGTACCATCCACCGGAGGAAGAGGTTGAGTCGCTTGCATGCGCTGCCCCTGGAGGGCGATGGCACCATGTGCTCCAAGCTGTCATCAGCGCAGACGATCAATTCGCTTGTAAAGGCGGAAAGGGCCGGAAGTATTGTGTTGTCATCGTCATTCAACCCGGCCGAAAAACACGCCTGAAGAGAACCGTGGCGCTCCAAAACTTCCCTGACACCAAACAACATAGCGCAAAGTTTTTGGTCGTCGGTAAACCGGTGCTTGAAACCAGAAAAGGTCTGGCGTATCGTTTTAAGGGGGGTCCGCTTTAAGAAAATCGATGGAGTTGGTTCCATCCGTTCAAGAACAGAGGAAACGCTCTTGAGAATATGGTCAACCCTTCCGTAGGCAAGCGATGAGGCAACAAATGCCACAATTTCACGGTCACAGAGATCCTCGTAATGATACAGGAACTCAAGGGGGTCAGGATGTACAAACTCGCGCCGATTGTATTGACGGTAAAGCTCCTCGAGTCTGTCTTTCGAAATTCTTGGTGACATGCGTACGCAACTCTATCAAGGCAGGAGCTGAAAAGCGGAAGTAAAAAAATCAAACAAGATTAACAGAACAGTCAGGATAAATCAAACATGATGGCCAGGGACTCTTTTTCACCTTTTTCGTCCTTATCCTCCTCTATGCTTTATTCGTAATCCTTGGGAACCGCGCAAATCATGATTAAGGGCTCGCTTGCCGATTTGTTCTTATATTGGTGTTTTTCATCGGGAGGAACGAGGGCAAAATCCCCCTTTTTTACCTCATGTTCTTCGCCGCTCTCCGTGACCAGGGCGCCATGACCCTCTATGATGTAATTCAAATGTTCATAGGGGTGTCTGTGATAAGGGGTGTGACCGTTTTGTTCAATGGTAAATACTCGGAAGGAGAATATGGGTGAGCCGTCATTTTTTGATATGGGAATCTGCTTCCAGACGTCCTTTGCGCCCTCCATTGCGACCTTTACCTTTTCTATGTTATCCAAACTGGTTATTTTCATGTCAAAACTCCCACGGTGCAGACAAATAATAGTACATGAACTCCCTCACCTCGAATTATCGCCGAGCAAATGAAACCAAACAATATCGATGACTAATTCTCAGCTGCTTCTCTTTGTACCAGTATAAGTAAATGCCTTTCCTATCATCTTTATATAGTTTCCTTTATCGATACCAATATCCCTACCGCACTGGCATTTTATCCTGTCTTCTTCTTGTTTTACCTGGTATCTTTTCGTAATCCTGTCCTTATGACACCTTAAAACCTCTCCCTTCCCAATTTTATCATATTTCCATAGCTTGCTTCTACAGGCTGCACATTTTATCACTAGCACAATAAACCCCTGACCCCCTACAGGACTAATATCGAATTCAGGAAAGCTCTGGGGTCTTCATTCTTTAGGCTTCCGTGTTCTGTCAAGAATAAAGGCCTTTTTTATCCTTACAACCCCAATTCATCACTGATTTCCTGCATCGCCTTTATAGCGATATCAAAGAATCCATTTAGTTCCACGCCTGTATTTTCTATCTCTGCAATAAACTCACGATTACAATTTCGTGCAAATGCCTTACTCTTATACTTCTTTTTGAGTGACTTGACTTTCACATTTGCAAGTTTCTTTTCAGGATTCATCAATGCTGCCGCATAGATCAGCCCGG
This sequence comes from Desulfobacterales bacterium, assembly GCA_030668805.1. Classification (GTDB taxonomy): domain Bacteria; phylum Desulfobacterota; class Desulfobacteria; order Desulfobacterales. Next base: position 1,480 of record DAOVEU010000102.1, on the reverse strand, counting down.
TGACAGTCTCTGCAGCCACCAGGGCATGCTCTATGTTCCTTGTTCTCTTTTTGCCTGCCACGTTTCCTCCGCCGCATTCCGATCCCCAGGCGTGCGAGCAAATAACATCAATGGCCTCACTGGAAACCCCGGCATCCTTCAGGATGCTTATAGCAAGTACACAGTGATTGACCGGATCGTCCTTTGTCTTGTCAAAATCAATGTCATGGAGTAGCCCGAGGATCCCCCACTGTTCTTCGTCTTGACCAAAGTGTTTAGCCAACCCTCGCATGATTTGCTCTGATGCTCTACAATGCTTACGCACACCAGGATCTTTCACATGTGCATCAAACAGTGATTTGGCCTGATCATATGACAAGTTCGTATTTACAGGCTCAAAATGTGGATCCATAAGTTATACCTCCCAATATTTCCTTTCATGCAGCGTACTCGACGGTTGCTGCCGTGTAATTCGATGACCCTATCATCCGGAATACCGGATTCTTGGTGCAGACCGTCAATGTTTTGGGTACGGACGTCCTATTTTCATGTCAGTATTTAAACACCCCGTTCTCGTAAAGTATCACCCGATCTCCTGAAGTGAGATAGGCGGTGACTGTCTTTTTTTCAGTGTTCACCAGGTCCCAGTGAAGGGCCGAATCATTGAACCCCAATTTCCTCTTCTTCTCCTTTGTCAGCTCAGAGGGATTTCCGTCGTAGGTATCCGAATAGGATGCACCCAGGGCAATATGGCAGTTTCCGTAACGGCCGCCGTAATTTTCATCAAAAAGGGTATTCGCCATGAACTTATCAATCCTGGAGAATCGCCTGTCGGTCAAGGAAAACTCCCCAACCCTGCGTGCGCCTTTATCCATTGCTATTTGTTTGATGACGAAATCCTCCCCTTTTTCCGCTTCGGCCTTCAAGGCGTTTCCCTTCTTGAACTCCAATTTCACGCCCTCCACATAGTTTCCGCTCCGGAAAGATGGTTGGTTCGCAAAATAGACCCCTTCGGTTCCTCTCCAGTCAGGGGAAAGAAAGATTTCAAAGCTGGGAATGTTATGTCCCGAGATTCCTATCCACTTCCTCCTTTGTCCCGGCGTGATTCTGAGGTCAATCTTTTCGGACTGGATATGATAGTATTTTACCTCCATGCTATTGATCCATTTTTTGACAGCCATGGCCTCTTTGTAAAAGGTCTTCCACCCTCGAACCGGATCGCCTCTATCAAGGTAACACGCTTTGATGATCTGATTTGAATACTGCCTCATGGTGAGCCCGGCCCGCTTTGCCAGCTCTGGGGTTGGCAGCATACAAAGGGTCCAGCCAAAGGCCCCCACTTCTTCTCGTTTTTCCAGGATCTCGCGAAGCGGCTTTCTGGAGATCACCGCCTTTGCAATCTTTCTTGGATCAATGTCGCTGAGATGGGTCAGGGATTCCGGGGCATGGAGATACAAGCTACCGTTTAAATGTTCGTAAAGCTCCTTCTCTCCTGGTGGCT
>DAOVEU010000165.1:0-5311 GCA_030668805.1 Desulfobacterales bacterium | reverse complement strand
GGTGTGGCCAGGGATGAAGCATTTTGCTTTTACTACCAGGACAACCTTGAGATACTCGAATCCTTTGGAGCTGAGCTTGTCTTCTTCTCGCCGCTTCGGGACGAACGTCTGCCAGGGGGGATCACCGGACTCTATTTAGGTGGCGGGTATCCTGAACTCTTTGCCCGGAGACTATGTGATAACATCTCGCTGAAAGAAGAGATTAAGACCCTGTCAGAAACAGGGTGCCCCATCTATGCTGAATGTGGCGGGTTTATGTTTCTCTGCCAGGGCATTCAAGACACCGAGGGAGAGTTTTACCCCATGGCAGGTATTTATCCATGGACAGTCCGCATGCTTTCACACTTGAAATCTCTTGGGTACAGAGAAGTCAGGCTTGCTGCCTCTTGCCCTCTGGGGACGGCCGGACAGGTAATTCGCGGGCACGAATTCCATTACTCCGAAATGATCGAGGAGCCAAAGGGCGTGCAACTCGCTTACAGGATTACAGGTCGCAGGGGCAAGGATACACATGGAGAAGGCTTTCTGGTGAAGAATACGCTGGGGAGCTACGTGCACCTCCATTTTGGCAGTAACCCTGATGCTGCAAAGAACTTTGTTCGCCTTTGTTGGAAACATAGGAATGAAAGGGCATCCTTCATATATTCGCAAAAGTAGTTTACGCTTTTTTCACCACCCCCGGTGTCAGGTTTCAGGTTTCAGGTTTCGGGTTTCTCGCTCCTGACACCTGACACCTGACACCGAAAAGTGTAAACCGAGGAATGAACGAGGCCAATGAAACCACACGAGATTGAACAGCAGAGTTTCAAGATTATAGACGAAAAAGCCGGTGATCACGGTTTTCCGCCAGACCAATGGAGCATTGTCAGAAGGATGATCCACACGACAGCCGACTTTGACTATATCCATACGGTTCGATTTCATCCCGAGGCCATCCAGGCCGGCGTTGAGGCTATCAAGCAGGGCAAAAATATCATTACGGACACTGAAATGCTCCGGGCCGGAATTCGCAAAGCAGATTTGGAATCCTTTGGCGTCCAGGTCCTGTGTTTTTTGAATAAAGCAGGCGTTATTGAGGAGTCAAAAAAGGCCGGGACCACGCGAGCGGCAGCCGCAGTGGACCACGCCATTCCCTTTATGGAAGATGGTATTTGCGCCATTGGAAATGCCCCAACAGCCCTCTTTAGGCTCCTGGGGCTACTGGAACAAGGCGTTGCACACCCTGCGCTGGTCATCGGACTCCCCGTCGGTTTTGTGAATGCTGCTGAATCCAAAGCGGCTCTCGTGAAAGTCAACACACCCTTTGTTTCCAATGCGGGGCGTAAGGGCGGAACCACCGTGGCGGCCAGCGTGGTAAACGCGCTGATTAAACTTGCTTTAGAGGAAGCCATGTGATGAAACAGAAAACAGGTAAATTCTTTGGGGTAGGGGTGGGCCCAGGTGACCCGGAACTCATCTCATTGAAGGCAGTGCGTATTCTCCGTAGCGTGGACACCATTTTTGCAGCATCATCGACCAAGAACAGTCACAGTATTGCCATGAGGATTGCCCGCCCCCATCTTCCTGAAACGACTCCGGTGATCAGGCTTTCCTTTCCCATGACGAGAGACAGCAAGATGATAGAGGAATGCTGGAGACAAAACGCGGCTACCATAATAAAAGAGCTTGAAAAGGGAAAAGACGCGGCCTTTATTACACTGGGAGATCCTTTGACCTACTCGACTTATGGCTACGTTCTTCGAGAGATGAAAAAGATTGCGCCACATGTTGAGATCCAGACGATTCCGGGCATCACATCTTACCAGGCCGCGGCAGCCCTGGTCCATCTCCCCTTGGCCGAAGGAGAAGACTCCCTTTTGGTTCTTTCGGGGTCAAAAGGAGGCGAACATTTAAGAAGGCTTGGCAGTCAGGTGGAAAACATCGTGATGTTAAAAACCTACCGTAATTTTGAAGATATCTATTCGACTCTTAAGGAGATGGATTTGGTGGAGTCCACAATCGGAATAACATGCTGTGGCCAGCCTGATGAAAGAATTGTAACCGATATCAAGGAAATGGTGGGCAAAAAGCCAAATTACTTCACGCTTCTTATCGTAAAGAATAAAAAGGGATGAGCACAAAGACACCTTCACTGACTATAGCATTTCTGATTTTTTTCGTAACCCTCTCGGTAGTCCTTTTCTTCAATTATAATAACCCTGCCATAAGCCGGGCCACGGTATTGAACAGCCTCGTCTGGCCCCTTACCAGGCTTATGTTTCTGATCGCACTTGGACTTGTGGTGGGAAATATCATAGAAGGACTGGGCTGGGTCACGAAAATTGCTACACTCTCCCGCCCTCTGCTCAGTTTTGGACATTTGTGCGACTATAGCGGGGCTGCTTTCACCACGGCCTTTTTCTCGGGTGTAGCAGCCAACACCATGCTCGTAGAATATTACAGGGGAAAAAAGATCAGCAAAAAGGAAATGTTTTTATCCAACTTTGTTAACGGGCTTCCTGCCTTTTTCCTGCATCTTCCTACCATCTTTCTTATTATCCTGCCACTCACGGGAATTGCTGGTATCCTTTACATTGTCCTCACCTTCCTTGCGGCCATACTCCGAACATTTTGCTATCTGCTTTACGGCCGGTTCGCCCTGGATGTCGCGCGATGCACCATGGCTGTTCCCTTGCCCGAGAAAAAGGCCTGGGCCCAGGTATGGCACGGGATAAAGGAGAAAATTCCCGGCCGCTTTCTAAAAATTGCCCTTTACGTTGCCCCGATATATGTCGTTGTCTTTATCATCAATAAGTTGGGATTTTTTCTGTGGCTGCGCCAGGTTACTGCTGGCTTTGTCACCACAAAGCTCATGCCTGTTGAAGCGGTCTCTGTGATCATATTCAGCCTGGCTGCCGAATTCACCTCAGGCTTTGCAGCAGCGGGCGCTCTTTTGCAGGCAGGGGCGCTCACCGTAAAACAGACAGTACTCGCCCTTTTATTCGGAAACATTATCGCCTTCCCCGTACGTGCCCTGCGACACCAGTTGCCGAGATACGTGGGAATCTTTTCGCCCAAACTGGGGACTCAGATGCTATTAATGAGCCAGAGCTTTCGCGTTTTGAGTGTTTTCATCATTGCTTTGCTCTATCTCTTTTTTGGATGAGTCTCAAAATGACACATAGACGGAAACTGCGATCGGGCTTTACCACAGGCACAGCAGCTACTGCCTCTGCCAAGGCTGCTCTAATGCTCCTTATGGGGGGCAAGGCTCCGGATGCAGTCGAGATAAGGCTTCCTGCTGAGGACAAACTGAAGGTTCCAATCCATGGACGACAGATTGTTGAAGGCAAAGCGGAATGCATGGTCATGAAAGACGCAGGGGATGACCCAGATGTCACTCATAGAGCTCTTATTGGCGCCAGAGTCTGGATGACCGATAATGTTCAAGGCGGCACTGTCATTTCTATTCGAGGCGGAGAAGGAGTCGGTGTAGTAACCAAGCCGGGCCTTGAGGTGAACGTGGGTGAGCCGGCCATCAACCCTGTACCGCGGAGAATGATCCGGGCTGCGGTCAGGGAAGTCCTGGAATCTTTTCCGGGTAGCGAAAGCATGCATGTCTTTGTGGAAATCTTTGTGCCAGAAGGCGTGGAACTGGCCAAAAAGACCTTGAATGCAAGGCTCGGAATCGTTGGAGGTATTTCTATTTTGGGAACTACTGGCATAGTCCATCCCCTGTCCCATGAGGCCTATAAAGCGACAATCAGGTCTGCCCTTTCAGTGGCCAGGGCAACAGGGCTAACAAAGATCATTCTAACAACCGGCCGCAGAAGCGAAAGATTCGCACAGATGCTATGGCACGGGCACCCTAGGGGAGCCTTTGTCCAGATAGGGGACTATTTCAAGTTCTCGGTGGAGTGCGCGGCAAAGCTCGGTTTTGAGAAAATTGTGCTCGCCGTGTTCTTTGGCAAGGCAGTCAAAATGGCCCAGGGAGTTCATTACACACATGCAGCCAGGGCGCAGATAAGCATGGAAAGGCTGGCCGACTGGGCCTTAGAGGTGACAAACGAAGGGCGTCTGGCAAAACAGATAAAAGGCTCAAACACGGCTCGAGAGGTCTTGGGACTTGTCCGGAATGACTATCCTGCGGTTGTCAATGCGGTAGGAGAGAGGATGCTCGGGCATGCGCAGGATTTTGCCGGCCCGCATTGCAAGGTGGATGGTGTGATTTTCGATTATGATGGCGCGGTTCTCTGGTCGAGTGGTCGAGTGGTCGAGTCGTTCCGGCCCAGCGGGATTACCCATTTGACTATGTTCCCACTCGACAACTCGACTACTTAACTATTCGACTGAAGTTAGGTAATGCGATGATTCCAGTCCATGTAATAGGTATGGGCCTTGGGCCAGAGGATCTTACGGCCAGGCACCTCAAGATCATTGAACAGGCTCAACTCCTGATAGGGGGTCGCCGGCATCTGGCGTATTTCAAAGACCACCCGGCCAGTAAGAAGGTGATTACGGGGGATATGCGGGGTCTTATCAGTAAGATCAAGGCCCAGATGAAGCACAAGCGAATTGTTGTCCTGGCATCTGGAGACCCTAATTTTTTTGGTATCGGGCCTTTGTTGATAGCTTCGCTAGGGGCAGGAAATGTGGTGATCCATCCCAACATCTCCAGTGTTGCAGCGGCCTTTAGCCGGATCAAAGTATCCTGGAATGATGCCACGGTTGTAAGCCTCCATGGCGAGCGACCTGAAAAACCTTTCCTTGATGCCGTGGCGAGAGATGACAAGGTGGCTGTACTCACAGACTCAAAAAAAACACCTGGGTGGCTGGCCCGGCAATTGATTGAAGGCGGTTACGAAAAGGTTAGGATGTGCGTTTTAGAAAACCTGGGCACTCCTGAGGAACGCATTGTCTGGTATTCACCGGCAGAAGCTGCCAGTGAGGAGTTTGCAAAACTCAATGTCGTTATCGTGCTAAGAGCGGATACTCCTGAAACAGCCCAGGGATTTTCCCTTCATTTCAAGGATCATCCACGACTACATCTCGGCATGCCAGAAGCGTGTTATCATCATGAAGCAGGCCTCATCACCAAGGCTGAGGTGAGAGCGATTTCCATTGCCAAGCTTCGCTTGTGGCCAGGCCTGGTCTTGTGGGACCTCGGAGCTGGAAGCGGATCAGTGGCCCTTGAGGCATCGCTCCTGCTCAAAGGCGGGAAAATCATCGCCGTGGAACAAAACCCGGAACGGGCTAATGATATCAGGCAAAACAAGAAGCAATTTAAGGTTAGGAACCTTGATATTGTTCAGGTCAAATTGCCCGGTGGTTT
>DAOVEU010000311.1:0-3440 GCA_030668805.1 Desulfobacterales bacterium | reverse complement strand
CCTCCTTCGGGCCATTATAAAGGGGGTCATAGAAAAGTTGGCGGTATAGAGGGATTTTGGATTTTGGATTTTGGATTTTGGAATGCGGAATTCAGGGATTCAGGGATTGAGGGATTCAGGGATTGAGGAATTGAGGAATTGAGGAATTGAGGAATTAAGGTCTTCAACTTTAGTTCACTTTAGTTCACTTTAGTTCACTTTAGCTCACTTTAGCTCACTTTAGCTCACTTTTATTAACAAATGACCAATGACAAACAACGTGTAACCACCAACCATGAAATCAATTGATATATTGATTAGAAACGGATCGGTCCTGACCATGGACCCCGAGGATACCCTGATTGAAAACGGGGCCGTGGCTGTGTCGGCAGATCGGATTGTCGAGGTGGGAACAGAAGATGCCTTGACTGCCTCGTTCCAGGCCGCAAAAACCATTGATGCTCAAGGCGGGATCATCATGCCGGGTCTGGTGAACACCCACACCCATGCGGCCATGACCTGTTTTCGAGGCCTGGCTGATGACCTGCCCCTCATGACATGGCTTAATGATTATATTTTTCCTGCCGAAGCCAAACTCACCTTTGATATTGTCTATCAAGGGAGTCGCCTTGCCTGTTCTGAAATGATCCTTTCAGGCACGACCACTTTCTGCGACATGTATCTCTTTGAAGAGGCTGTGGCCCAGGCTGCCAGAGAGGCCGGGATGCGGGCCGTGGTGGGGGAGGTCCTCTATGATTTTCCATCTCCGAACTACGGTCCCGTGGAACAAGGCTTGAAGTACACAGAAGCCCTGATCGAAAAGTGGCGGGATGATCCCCTGATTACCATAGCCGTGGAGCCTCACTCTCCCTACCTTTGTTCTCCCGATCTCCTTAAGAAGACCAAAGCCATCGCCGACAGAAATGCGGCCCCTATGGTGATCCACCTGTCAGAATCAGAGCATGAGGTGGCCCAGGTAAGAGCGAAATACGGCAAAACCCCTGTGGAACACCTGGCAGAGATTGGATTCCTGAGCCCGAACCTCATTGCTGATCACTGTGTGGCATTAAGTGACAACGACATAAGGCTCATGAAAGACTTTGACGTAAAAGTGGCTCATAATCCGGAGAGCAACATGAAGCTTGCCTCAGGCGTGGCTCCGATTCCTAAACTCCTTGAGCATGGCATCACGGTGGGGATCGGGACCGACGGTTGTGCCAGCAACAACAATCTGGACCTGTTTCAGGAGATGGACACCGTGGCCAAACTCCACAAGGTGCATACCCTTGATCCCACGGTGATGAACGCGAGGACTGTGGTGAGGATGGCGACCATTGATGGTGCCCGGGTGTTGGGGATAGGCGACATCATTGGTTCTCTGGAGGCGGGCAAGAAGGCCGATATTATCATTATCGATACCAGGCGACCCCACCTGATCCCACTGTACAATATTTACTCCCACCTCGTGTATGCGGTGATGGGCAGTGATGTGGTCACAGCCATTGTGGATGGCCGCGTGTTGATGGAAGATCGGGTCTTGACCACACTCGACGTAGATGAAGTGATGGCGGCAGTAAACCGGATTGCGCGAGATATTATTGTGAAAACCAAAGCCTGACGGGCTACGTGTGATCTGTAAGATAGGTAACAAAGGGCGCTTTTGTCTCTCACAGAGCCCTCAGAGCCACAGAGTTCTTGGGTATATTTTCTGAGACCCCCTTCGGGGGATTCCACGGGGTGGGCCTATTTAACTGGGGTCAGAAAAATCAGACAAATCTATTCGTCTCTGCGATCTCTGTGTGCTCGAGCGGAGCGGGCGAGAGCAAAATATGCAACAAGGCACCCTCTACGATATTGTAGTTCATAATGGCACGGTCTTAACGGTTAATGGGGCCTTTGATATTCTCAACAAGGGCGTGGTGTGTATAGCCGATGGCGGCCTGAAGCGCATCGAGGAAAGAACTCCGAACCAGCCATTGCCTCCAGCCCGTCATGTCATAGACGCCCGCGGGGGCATCATCATGCCTGGATTGGTGAACACCCACACCCATGCAGCCATGTCCCTGTTTCGGGGGCTGGCCGATGATCTCCCCCTCACGAGCTGGTTGAACGACTACATATTCAAGGCTGAAGCTCGGTGGTTAAACCCTGAAAGCGTGTACGCTGGCACACTTCTTTCCTGTGCGGAGATGCTCTTGTCCGGTACCACCACATTCTGTGACGGCTATTTTTTTGAAGACGCAGTGGCAGAAGCCGTGCAGGAATCCGGGATGCGGGCGATCCTTGGCCAGGGAATCGTTGACTTTCCTGCCCCCGGGGTTCCTGATCCTAAGAAAAATGTGGCAGAAGCTGCACGATTCATCGAGACATGGCGCGGGAAGACCCCCCTGATAAGCCCTGGGCTCTTTTGTCATTCCCCGTACACCTGCTCTGAGGAGACACTCAAAGAGGCCCGCAAAGTAGCTGACGAGGCTGGTTCCCTCTTTCAAATCCATGTGGCCGAGACGCAAAAAGAGGTGAAGGAGATTGAACAAAGGCAGGGGGTGAATCCTGTTCAATACCTTGACCGGATTGGCGTATTAAATGCCAGGACCCTCCTGGTTCACGCAATCTGGGTAAATGAAGCAGACATAGCGTGCATGGCCAGACATGGTGTGGGGGTGTCGGTCGCAACCGAAAGCGAGATGAAGCTTGCCTCGGGCGTGGCCCCGATCCCTGAATTCCTGAAAAAGGGTCTTGCCGTGGGAATCGGCACAGATGGCTCTGCGAGCAACAACAATCTGGACATGTTTCAGGAGATGGACACTGCGGCCAAGCTCCACAAGGTGACAACCGGTGATCCCACTGTCCTGGATGCCAGACAAGTGTTGACTCTGGCTACCAGAAGCGGGGCAGAGGCTATCGGCCTCGGGAAACAGATCGGGTCGCTTGAAAAGGGCAAGAAGGCCGATTTAATCATTATCGATACCCACAAACCCCATTTGACCCCGCTTTACGATCCTGTATCTCACCTAATTTATGCGGCAAGCGGCAGCGATGTAAGGGATGTGATCATTGACGGCCGATTGGTCGTCCAGGACAGGGCCCTTTTTACGATAAATGTTGAAGCCGTCATGGACGCGGTAGAGCGTCTGGCCCGTCAGATCGCCTCGTGAGCCACGATCTATACTTAGCGTCATAAATAGTGTCTTGGAATTTCTACAACTCTTTGTAATCATTTGTCTTTCAACGCCAGCTTTCTGTGCTATGAATATGGAATGATGGAATAGTGGAGCGAAGCAAACTAAGTACTTCACAGGCGATCATTGGGAGTTTTTTCATCTCACACAGAGTGCACAGAGAAGCACAGAGTTTTTGGCAGGCCAAATCATTTATCTCGGGAAGCTCTTACCTCCTTTTTCTTTTCTGAGCCATCGATACCGGGGGTAATAGGTGCGCTGTACCTCCCCAGGCGATGGACC
>DAOVEU010000374.1:0-2927 GCA_030668805.1 Desulfobacterales bacterium | reverse complement strand
GGCAGGCAGTGGGGTTTCTTATTTCAGAACCCCTGGTTCGTCATATGCATCACCATAATTGTTCTTTCCATGGCGGCCAGCATGTTTGGGGTTTTTGAAGTCACAGTTCCATCATCTTTGATGACAAGGCTTGGCAAATCGCGACAAGGTGCAATCGGCTCTTTCGTCATGGGATTGACGGTCGGGATGGTTATTGCTCCCTGTGCGGCCGGCATTATCATCGGGCTGGTTGGTATCGTTGCCAAGCTGGGCATTGTAGCAAAAGGTGCCTTGCTCTTTTTTGTCATGGGTTTGGGGCTGGGGCTCCCCTATCTTTTTTTGGCCATGTTTTCCGGGGCTTTGAGTCGGTTGCCCAAATCGGGTATGTGGATGGTCTGGATACGAAAGTTCTTCGGCCTTCTCCTGATCGGCGTGGCCATCTATTTTCTCGTCCCGCAAGCCAGACAGATTGATGACCAGCAAGGACTCTACCTGGGCGTTCTGGCCATTTTTGGCGGGCTCCTGCTCGGTTTCCTGGAGCATGGGGAGGGCTACACCCGAAGCTTCAAGACAATTCGCGGTATCTTTGGTGTCCTGCTCATCCTTTCAGGGGCCTTTCTCGTGAACGCAGCGCTCCAACCCGAGCCCCCGGCAATGGATTGGGTGTACTACAGGGATCAATCCATTGAACAGTTGCAAAAGAAGAATAGACCCATCCTCATTGACTTTTACGCGGATTGGTGCGCCGCCTGTAAGGAATTAGACCGTAGGACGTTCAGGGACAAGAGGGTCGTGGAAAAGGCAACAGAGTTCATTATGGTCAGAGTAGATTGTACCTCACCCGATAACAAATGCACTGCCTTGACGGAAAAATTCCAGGTGTCGGGATTGCCCACGGTGGTTTTCATCAATAGCAAGGGTGAGGAGATCCATGGTTTGAGAGGTATTGGCTTTTTGGGGCCTGCCGAGATGCTAAAGAAAATGGAGGAGGCCCTGGTTAAGTAAATATGTTGCGCACGGCTATAAATGGCATTTTTTGAGACAGCTTTTGTTTAGCTTTGCTGGACAGTTGTTTGAAACTTGAAATTTGAAACTCGAAAAAGCCTCAATTCCAGTTTCCAGTTTCCAGTTTCCAGTTTCCAGTTTCACTTATGGGCTTGGAGTAAATAAGATCACTGCCAAGAAACTCAGCTCATGACCGTTCAAAGTATAAGGGACCTCGGCGAGGTTGGCATCATCCGGCTCATCCAGGGGAAGGTATCTCAAAAGCTTCCATCCTACGTAAAAAAGGGGATCGGTGATGATTGCGCGGTTGTGGAAACCTCGGGGGAGAGAGTTCTTCTCGTAACCACAGACACCCTGATCGAAGGGATTCACTTCACGGACCAGACCCTTTCCCCGGAGGCCCTTGGCTGGAAAGCCCTTGCTGTCAATATCAGCGACATTGCTGCCATGGGCGGCACGCCCCGCACGGCATTTCTCTCCATTGGAGTAAAGCCTGACACGGAAATCAGCTTCATAGAGTCATTCATGGCGGGATTCAAGGCCCTTGCAGACAAAACCGGTATCATCCTGGCCGGAGGCGACACTGTGGAAAGCCCGAGTTCTGCGGTCATTACCGTAACCCTCCTTGGAGACTGCCTGCCAGAGCACGTGGTGTACCGCTCCGGAGCCAGGGTCGGCGATGATGTGTGGGTGACCGGCCCGCTGGGCAATGCAGCCGCAGGGCTATTTCTTCTCCAGACCAAAGAGTTTGCTGCACCTTCCGGATACGAACCCCTGGTCCGGGCACACCAGAGACCGATGCCTCCGCTTGACGTGGGAAAAGCCCTGGCAGAGAGCGGCCTCGCACACGCGATGATCGATATCTCAGATGGTATCGCCAAAGACCTTGGCCATATCTGTGAACAAAGCGGTGTGGGGGCGGTGCTCTGGGCCGCCTCCTTACCTATGTCGAGCCCCTTGCTGGGACTGGCGGCTGAGGCAGAAAAAGAAGCTCTTCAGTGGGCCCTCCATGGCGGCGAGGACTATGAACTTTTGTTTACGGCATCACCTGCTGATAAAGAAAAGGTCCAATCTCTTACCGCAAAGCACTCAGGCAGGCCCGCTGTGAAAGTAGGCGCCATCGTCCGGGAAGATGGCATATTGCTTGCGAAACAAGGGACAGAAGTACCCCTTGAATCGGGCGGATACCTTCACTTTTGCAAATAGGGTCTGACCGAAAATCCCTCTTTTTGTCATTTCGACCGAAGGGCCCGCCCTGCCCGCCCTGGCGCGACAGCCTTGGGCAGATGTGTCGTTCGTGTCATCCCGGCCCGCCCTGGCGCGACATGCTTACTATGGGCTATAAGCTAATAAATCCCGGTCTGGGCCAGGGTCTGGGCCAGGGGCGCGACAGGGGCCCGAAAATATCTCTGGAAGAAAAACCCGGTCTGGGCCAGGGAGAAATCTTTAAGCTTCTGTTTTGAAATAAGATTTCTCGTCGCTACGCTCCTCGAAATGACATTTCTACCTAGTTTTCGTTCAGGCACTAACCTGGGTTGAGCGGTTCAACGTTCACGGTTCCCGGTTGAAGAGCCCTAACTGGCTGTTAGCAAAAGGATGACGCGTCAATAAAGAAAGTTTACCGTTCAAAGTTCATAGGTTCAAAGGTTGTTAACCCTGCACCCTGGACCGTGAACCCTGAACCCTTGTAAAGTAGACTATAACCTTTGAACCTTGAACCCTAAACCTGGAACCGATCACTTTAGGTTGAATAGAGCCACTCTATGTCAAGACCACTAAGAATACAGTATCCAATCGCCAAAGCTTTCAATACAAGGGCATACAGTTCTGTCAGCAGCGTGGTCAACCGGACCCAAATGCTGTTATCGAAGGATCGAAAACTGAGGAAAGCCCGTGAACAGAAAAGTGTAATCTGACTAAGGGTCAAGCAAAGATGTGACCCC